>DATGCC010000437.1:0-6279 GCA_035312345.1 Rhodothermales bacterium | reverse complement strand
CGCAGGGCACCGACCTCTCTGTCACTGCTGGCGATGATGGCTCGGTCATGATCAACGATGCCAACGTCGTGATCACCGACATCCAGGCCGACAATGGCGTTATCCACGTGATCGACGCTGTGCTAATGCCGCCTGCTGACGAAGACGCGATGTAACACTTACCCCCTGTTTGTGTCCTTGGAGAGCCGGACGCGCTATGTTGCGTGTCCGGCTTTTTTTGTCTGCGTGGCAGACCGTAACAACGCTCATACATCTCGCTGACTACTGGATCCTGCCACGGCCTCTCGTGTGCCACCCTCCCCTGCTTTCTTACCGCTACGATCTGCTGCTACATGACCACCCTCGTCTGGTTCAGAAATGACTTACGGCTGGCCGACAACCCTGCGCTCTACCAGGCCCTCGAACGAGGCGGTACCATCGTGCCGGTTTTCATCTGGGCCCCCGACGAAGAAGGCGACTGGCCGCCCGGTGCCGCCCAGCTATGGTGGCTCCATCATAGCCTCTCCGCCCTGGATGCCGACCTGCGTGCAAAAGGCTCACGGCTCTTGATTCGCAAAGGCCCCGGTCGCGACACCCTTCGCGATCTGATTGACGTGACCGGAGCCGACGCCGTTTACTGGAACGAGCGCTACACCCCCGCCCTGGCCCGGCGCGATATTCAGTTATCTGACAATCTCAAGAACGAGGGCATCGACATCGTCACCTTTCCGGTGCGGCTGCTGCACAATCCGTCTGCCATCCGCACCACTAGCGGCGGGCCCTATCATGTGTTTACCCCCTTCTGGAAGAAGCTCCAGGCCAAACTTGATGTGCCTGCCCCCCTGCCCATCCCTCGCATGGGCGCAACCCGATCTCCTGATGCGTGGCCTTCCTCACTCAACGTAGATGAACTCGACCTCCTTCCCGAAATTGACTGGACGGAAGGCTTTCGAAATACCTGGACACCCGGCGAAGCGGCAGCGCAGGAGCGCTTGGCTTATTTCGTAGAGCACCTGCTCATTGATTACGAAGACCATCGCAACCGACCCGACCTCGATGGCACCTCTATGCTCTCACCATATCTGCACCACGGCGAACTGAGTCCACGGCAGGTGTGGCACGCCGTAAAGCATTGGATTCAGAACGCCCCTATGCAGGCAGCAGCGCAGGTCTACCTGAGCGAAATAGCATGGCGCGATTTTTCCTATCATCTGCTGGTCCACTACCCCGAGACGCCGGCCGAGCCACTCAAGGAAAAGTTCGGCTCCTTCGCCTGGAAAACCGATGCCGACGCACTCGAACGCTGGCAAAAAGGACAGACGGGCTACCCTATTGTGGACGCCGGAATGCGACAACTCTGGCATATCGGGTGGATGCACAACCGCGTGCGGATGATCGTGGCGTCATTTTTGACCAAAGACCTGCTCATCCCCTGGCAGGATGGAGCTCGCTGGTTCTGGAACACGCTCGTCGATGCTGACCTTGCCAACAACACAATGGGCTGGCAATGGTCTGCTGGGTGCGGAGCCGACGCGCAGCCGTTCTTCCGCATCTTCAACCCGATATCACAGGGCAAGCGTTACGACCCAAAGGGCAACTACATCCGTCGCTGGATCCCAGAACTCAGCGCCCTGCCCGACACGTACATCTACCGTCCGTGGGAAGCCCCAGTTGATGTGCTGGCCGACGCCAATGTAATACTCGGCGAGGATTACCCCGAACCCATCGTGGACCATGCCGCCGCCCGCAACACCGCGCTGGCTGCCTACCAGCAAATTCGCTAACCTGTTTTTGCCTTGCCCACCCTCACCTTCAAATCGTCTATCGACGCCCCGGCAGAGGCGCTGTTCGCGTGGCACACCCGGCCCGGCGCGTTTCAGCGGTTGATTCCGCCGTGGGAAGACGTACGCGTCGAAAAGTTCGAGGGTATCCGTGATGGAAAGCGGGCGGTGCTGAAAACAGGCATCGGACCGATGCGGGTGACATGGATCGCAGAGCATCACGATTACGTTGAGGGACGACAGTTTTACGACCGACAGGTCAAAGGCCCCTTTCGCCGATGGGACCATCAGCACCGCATGGAGCCAGACGGTGATGCCACCAGCTTCCTGACTGACCACATTGAATACGCTTTGCCGCTAGGGGGTCTGGGTGAGATGGTTGCCGGAAGCAGCGTGCGGAAGAAGGTGGAACGTCAGTTTGCCTACCGCCATCGCATCACACAGCAAGACCTCGCCCTGCACCAGCGCTACAACCCGGATGGGCAACGGCTACGCATCGCCGTGAGCGGGGCGTCGGGGTTAATCGGCTCGCATCTGGTGCCGTTCCTGACGGCAGGCGGCCACGAAGTGATGAGGTTGGTGCGCTCGCAACCTACGCAGGAAGACGAGATCTACTGGAACCACCGCACCGGCGAGATCGAAGCTAAGAAACTGGAAGGACTCGACGCTGTCATTCATCTGGCAGGCGAACCGGTTTTGGCTCCGCGCTGGACCGAGGACAAAAAGATGCGCATCCTCGCCAGCCGCGTGGAGGGCACCCGGCTTCTGAGCGAGACGCTGGCCCGGATGGAGCAACCACCCAACGTCTTTCTCTCCGCTTCTGGTGTAGCCTATTACGGCAACCGGGGGGCTGAAAAGCTCACTGAAACCTCAGCACCCGGTAAGCAGGGATTTCTCACCGTCGTATCGCAAGACTGGGAAGCTGCGACGGAGCCTGCCGCCGAAGCTGGCATTCGAACGGTGCCGCTACGCATCGGCATCGTGCTATCGCTCACAGGAGGAGCGCTGGAAACAATGCTCCCCTTCTTCCGTGTCGGCCTCGGTGGCTACGTGGGCGATGGCACCAACTACGTTCCCTGGATCACACTGGACGATGTGCTCGGTGCCATCTACCACGTCCTGATGACCGACGTACAGGCAGCCGTCAACCTCACCGCACCCGATCCCCTCCCGATGGCCGTGTTTACACAAACGTTGGCAAAGGCCCTCCATCGTCCCAGCCTATTCAAACTGCCCGCTCCCCTGGCGAAACTGGTTACAGGAGAGGTGGCTCGTGAAGTGCTTGTGACCAGTAACCGCGTGCTCCCACAACGGCTGCAACAAACCGGCTACACTTTTCAGTTTCGGGATCTTGCAAGCGCCTTACCCCATCTATTAGGGCAGGTCCCTTAAAGCAATACCTTAAACACTCTCTTGTAAGTCAAGCGGTTTGAGCAGGTAATCGGTAGAACTTCTGCCCGTCGAAATCCTGCCCGTGTTTGAGCATTCCGTAGATCGCGTGCAAGAGCTTCCGCATCACCGCTACGATGGCAACCATCGGCTTTTTCCCCTTCGCCCGCAGCTTATCGTAGAAGGCCCGCACGTTCGGCTCGTGCTGAATAGCAACCTGCGCAGGCATATACAAAGCACGCCTCAGCCGCACGTTGCCTTCTTTCGAGATACGGCCCGGCTTATGCACACTCCGCCCTGAATCATGGTGCCGTACGTCCAGGCCAGCGAAGGCCACCCACTCGCGCACGCTAAGCCCCTCGGGCATCGTCAGAATCTCGCCCAGCAGTTTGATTGCGCTACGCTCGGCGATACCGCTTACGGATCGCAAGTGCGAACAGGCCTCCTCCAAGTCAGCGTGCCGCTCAATCACGGTCAGCGCCTCGTCTTCCATACGGGTCATGCGACGTTCGAGATGACGGATGTTGATGTCATTGATAACAAAGCGCGAGGCGATTCGGCTTTTGCTCGCTGCATGGAGGCGGTTCATCTCGGCGATGCGTGCCTCAACGAGCGCCTCTAGCCGACGCGCCAGCGCCCGGAGTTCGAAGACCTCATCAGCAGGTGGTTGCCATTGAATAAACGGCATACGCAAGCAATAATCGCAGAGTAGGCGGGCATCAATCTGATCTGTCTTCGAGCGCTGCATCTGAGCACGACGGTAGTCTTTGAGCGCACGGGGATGGGCGATCATTACCTTGACCGACTTGGTCTCGTGCAAGGCTAGGGCCAGATCGAGGCTATAGACGCCGCTGGCTTCAACGGCGATGCGAACGGAGCACTTGCCTTTGCACAGCCACTTGATGAGCCTCTGATGCCCCGAGGGGGTATTGTCGAAGCGGCGCTCATGGAGGTGTTCACGACTGGGGCGTTGGCAGGCTACGTCGAGCCAGTCAGCACTAACATCACATCCAGCGATCGTCTCAGTCGTAGCGTTTGTGCTTAAGTTGAACATCGTGATACTCGGTGGTAAGTTAGACAGGCATGACGTCCGGTTTCTCGCCCGGCGGTCCTGCCTGCTGGTATCGTATGCGGGCTCTTGCGATGCGGCTATCATCTTGGTAGAGACCGTCATCGTTTTGGCCTGAAACACTCCTCGGCATGGGCAGGCCGGGCGGGGGCTGGTTTAAGATGCAGGCTCTGGAGCTAGCCATCTGACGATGTTCAGCGCGGGCCTCATACCAATGCAGCCTCCCGGACTCCGGCAAGGTAAAGACCTGATGCGCAAATCGCGGTAGACCCTCACATCTCCAGGATACGATACCGATGTCCCTCACCCATGTCTCCTCCAGACGTCCTCATCATCGGTGCCGGTCTGGCCGGGCTGACGTGCGCGCGTCACCTCCACCGGGCAGGCATCGCTACCCAACTACTCGAAGCCAGCAACGACATCGGCGGACGCATCCGTTCCGATAACCTCGGTGGCTACACTCTGGACCGGGGGTTTCAGGTGCTCCTGACGGCCTACCCCGAAGCACAACGCCAACTCGACTACGACCGCCTCAATCTGCACTCTTTCTACAATGGAGCCCTGATCCGTTTCGACGGACGTTTTCACCGCATGGCGGATCCGTTCCGGCACCTGCTCGACGCCACCGGCACCATCCTCTCGCCCATTGGCACGTTCAAGGACAAATTCCGCGTGGCTCGGCTCCGCACCGACCTCGTCGAAGGTACGCTCCGCGATCTCTTCGCCCGTGAAGAGATGACCACCGACAGCGCCCTCCGCGAGCGTTATCATTTCTCTGATAACATCATCGACCGGTTCTTCCGGCCTTTCTTCGGCGGCATCTTTTTCGACAAGGAGCTACGCACCTCCAGCCGGATGTTCGACTTTGTCTTTCGCATGTTTGCCCTGGGCAGTGAAGCCCTGCCCGCTACAGGCATGCAGGCCATCCCGCGCCAGATAGCGGCTGCGTTGCCCGACAAAGTGATCCGCCTCAACACCCTGGTTGCTGCCGTGGACCATACGACGGTTCATCTGGAAAACGAAGAGCCCCTTTCCGTCGCTGCGGTCGTCATTGCCACTGAAGCCCCTGTAGCGAGTAGGCTATTAGGAGTTGAAGCCTCGGTAGGCCATAACAGCACTACCTGCCTCTATTATGCAGCCGACACGCTACCCGAAGAAGATCCCATTCTGATCCTCAACGGCGAAGGAGAAGGCCCCATCAACAACGTCAATCTGCTGTCTAACGTGGTGCCCTCCTATGCCCCCGAGGACAAGGCCCTCCTCTCGGTAACCCTCATTGGCGACCTAGAGGTACCCGATGATACGTTAGAAAGCCAGGTCCGTCGCCAGCTTGCTGAGTGGTTTGGCCCCGAAGTCGGCACCTGGACTCACCTTAAAACCTATCGGATCGCGTATGCCCTGCCCGACCAGGCACCGCCGTTTCTGGCCAGGCGCGAACGCCCGCCGCGTAGACGCCCCGGCCTCTACGTCTGCGGCGATCATCTTGCTACCGCGTCTATCAACGGCGCGCTCCGGTCGGGTCGCTGCGCTGCCGAGGCGGTGCTTGAAGACCTGAACGTCTAAGTAGCCTGATCAATACCGTCTATGAAGCTGCTCGTTCTGGCTCATGCTGCGGCTACGCTCATCATGTGGGGCGTCATCCTCGTCGTGCAGGTGGTGCATTATCCGCTCTTTGGGAAAGTTGGGACCGCGGGCTTTGTGGCCTATCAGACGGATCATATGCGACGTATCACGTATGTGATTGCGGTGCCGATGCTGGTGGAATTGAGCACAGCTATCGCCCTGGCGTGGTGGCAACCGGCCTCGATTCCGGGTTGGCAGATCTGGAATGGGCTGGCCCTGCTTACCCTGATCTGGATCTCAACCGGGCTGTTACAGGTGCCGCTTCACAACACCCTGCTCCGTGGCTTCGACGCCACTGCGCATCAGCGGCTCGTGACCACCAACTGGATCCGCACCCTGGCCTGGAGCGCACGCGGCCTGCTGGTGCTGACGATGCTGGCGGCTTGGCTCCGCGCATCTTGAGAGGACGTAATAATCAGGTTGCTTCTTCGAACTGCG
>DATGCC010000436.1:0-7319 GCA_035312345.1 Rhodothermales bacterium | reverse complement strand
TGGTACGTACCGCGCCTTGACCCGGCAAGGTACCTGGGAGACCCGGTCCATTGCCGCTGACCGCCGCGAGCGTGACGGCGGGCCGGATGGCTTCGACTCGATCTCCGGCGCATCGCTGGCCAAGAATGTGCTCACCGTTGGCTCGGCACGATTCAACCTGGATCAGGTCGCCGTCAGCAGTTTTAGCAGCTTTGGCCCGACCGATGATGGACGCATCAAGCCGGACCTCGTGGGCTCTGGCGAGCAGGTTTTCTCGACCCTTTCATCCGGCATCACGGCCTACGGATATTCGAGCGGCACTTCGATGGCCTCGCCCAATGTGGCAGGATCGGTGGCGCTGTTGCAAGAGCATTATCAGAACCTCACGGGCCAGTATATGCGGGCGGCCACCCTGAAAGGATTGGCGCTGCACTCGGCCCGGGATGCGGGCCCGGCTGGGCCGGATTATCAATATGGATGGGGCGTACTGGACACCGAGGCCGCAGCCCGGCAGATCACTGAGTCCCTCGCCAACGGGCTGGCCCTGCAAGAAGCGGTGCTATCCAACGGCGCGACCTTCACACAACATGCGACCGTCAGCGAGGCGGGGCCGCTCCGCGTTTCGATCAGTTGGACCGACCTGGCCAGTTCTCGTCTTCCCATTCGTGGGACGTCCACGCTTAACGATCGTACCCCACATTTGCAGAACGACCTCGACTTGCGTGTCATCAACGACAAGACGGGCGAAACGTATCTACCTTTCACGCTGAATCCCGAGCAGCCTTCAGCAGCGGCGGTGCCCGGTGACAACGTGGTCGATCCTTTCGAGCAGGTTCTTGTAGCCACGGTGCCAGCCGGCAGCTATACCATTGTCGTCACGCACAAAGGCACACTGGTGGCGGAAGATCCGCAGCCGTTCTCGCTCATCGTGACGGGAGCCGAAGGAGCCGTCCGCCCGGTTGCGGTGGGTCATTTTGAGGCTGATCCCAGCCTGGAAGAGGTTGTGCTGACCTGGCAAACACCGTTCGAGCGTAGCGAGGGCACCTTCGTGGTTCGCCGGGCTCCGCTAACAGTCTATCCCGATGGTCGGCGGGAGGCGGGTACATTTGTGGAAGTGGGCACGCAGACTGCGTTGGGCGTCTCCGAGCAGGAACAGACGTACACCTTCACCGACCCACGCGTGGCTTCCGGGCGGCATCTCTACCGGATCTTTTTTGAGAATGATAGCGGTCCATATCTTGCTGCCGAATTGGAAGCGCTGGTTCCGGCTCCCGAGCAGTACGACCTGCTCTCCAACTACCCTAACCCGTTCAACGACCACACCACCATTGTGCTGGATCTCCCCGAACAGCAAACGCTGACGGTGGAGGTGTATGACATCCTGGGCCGTCGGCTGGCGCAGGTCTATAGCGGCACACTGCCCGCCGGTCGGCACGAGATGCCGGTCGATGCAAACGGATGGGCACCGGGCGTCTACTTTGCGCGTTTCATCACCCCCGAAGCGGTCCGCTCGCACCGCATGGTTGTCACACGCTGAGATGTAACGAGTCTAGGAGCCTATGAGACTGGGAATCTAAGCTGTTTTTCCTGCACCCTTTTACTTTCCCCTCATAGTCTCCTAGATTCATAGTCTCCTAGATTCATAGTCTCCTAGCCTCACCAAACAAGCAGCTGATGGAAGTCCTCTTTTATATCGCCATTGCCATCATCTACCTGATCATCCAGGTACGTGCTGCCAGGAAGAAACAGCAGCAGCAGCAGCAAACAGGGGCGTCGCTCCCCCCTGAATTTCGTCAGGAAGGGGCTCGTGCCCAGCAGGAAGTATCGCTCGAAGACGCCCTGCGCGAGATCCGGCAGTCGCTGGGCATGGAGACGCCGTCCTCGCAAACACCATCCTCGCCGTCCTCTGCTCCATCGGCCCGTTCGGTACCGTCGCCCCGCGAGGTGACCGCACCGCAGGAGTTCCAGGCACCACCCTCTACCTTTGCTGACGCTGATTTCGAGAGCAAACCCACGGCGTTTGGCAAACTGCCCTCGATTCACAAACACGAGCAGGTACCAGCCCGCCAAAAAGTCCCTGCCCGTAAGCAAGTGCCCGTTCCGAAGGTGGTGCCCAAGTCGGCATTAGAGAAAAAGACGTTCGCTTCGCTACCACGTACAACGGTGCAGGCCACCATCAAAGCACCCGAAGTAAAAACACGCCCAGAGGCTGCCCTCTCTTCTCCTGACCCGAACAATCTGCGAAACCTGCTAAACGATCCAAAAGCCGCTCAAAAAGCGTTTATCCTCGGCGAAGTGCTCGGCCCGCCCCGTGCCCACCGTCCCCACTAGCTCGTCTCATAAAAAAACGGCCTGCCCCAATCGAGGCAGGCCGTTTTACTTTTCGGATGGCTGACCTAGACGACTCCCGTTTCTGCATCAGCGGAATCAGGGCCTTTCTTGAAGATGGCCGCACCAATAGCCCCACCGATGGCTCCAAAAATGACGGAGACGACGATGCCCACCAGCCCGTTCACCAGATAGGCTCCTACCGTTACGGGTTGATTCATCTGCTCTTCCATCGCCTCTACCTGCTCGGGCGGCATGGAACCACCAAACTGCTCCATGATGAATCCGCTCATCGCCAGATCATGACGGATGCCCATTTTGATGAGAATAAAGTTGATAATGGTTGCTATCACCACGCCCAGCGCCGCAGCACTCAGCCCCATCACAGCGCCTTCACCTGCTGGAACGGTGAGTTCATTTTCGCTCGTGTAGTGCCACACCGCCGCCATTGAGCCAATGATGACGCCAGCACAACAGAACAGGTTGATGAGGCCCAGATACGAAGTCGATAGCAGCGCTACGACGATTCCTCCGATGAAGATCGATTGTCCTTTGGGTGACATAGTATTTCGCGTTTTGGGGGGAGGTAGCGGATGTCGGATGGTACATGCACGACGCTGGCCTTGCCATCGTCAGGCCCTTTGGAAAATAGTCAGACGTTGTGACAAAGAAAAGCGCTGGCTATCTCAATGCGATTTCTCAAACAGACGATCCGCTGACCGTGGCTCGGTCCTTTTTCAAGACGGGTGCGGGCGTGAAGAGTTGCGTACAGGCTTGGGCGAAGTAGTAGCCTGCCACCAGCCCGAAGAGCATCCCCGTAAAGCCCCGGCTGAAGGGGGTATTGTGCCAGAGATCCAGCACACCGAGCAGCCAGTCGAGGGTGAGTGGCACAAGGGATAGCACCAGCAACTTGGGTGCATGGCGTCTGAATGGTTGCGCCCACCGCGTCAACGCGAGAAAAGCGATCACCGCCAGCAGAATCCCCCAGTAGATACCATAGCACCGATGGCACACCGCCAGTTGCACCCCGTCGATGTGGGGCGAGCGGCCGGGCAGTTGATGACACACCACAGCGAAGCCCTGCATCAAGAGACGCTGCGTGGCCTCCCCTACGAAAGGCGTCAGCGTAACCAACACCACGATGAGCAACGACGACACGAGAGCAATGCTCCAACCCCACCAAAAACGAGCCGTCCGCCCGCCCGACGCTGTCAACTCGTCTATTGCCTGTCGTTCTTGCATACGTTTGTCTGACGCTGTGTCATCGGTGGCAAGGGTTGTGCGCTTGCAATTCAGTCAGCCAATTCCAGGCAAGTTTTGTGATTACTGGACTTACAGCCAATGCCTTCACTGGGTCATTTCTAATCGGCACGCTTTTGGTTCAGGCAGCTTTCACGAAAAGGAAAATGTGCCTTCAGCATGCAGATTGGTTGAAGGTCGAACCAAGACATTCTACAGAGCCCTTTTGCTGGAACACCCGTGGATTGTTCAGGTTCACGCCTTTAGCACTCACGCGGCGAGAGTGCTAACAACTCTCGCCGCGCCCATTATCTTGCACCTATTTATCGTCAACCTAAACCTGTAGGAGGATTATCCCATGGCGAGTATCAAACCACTGAACGACCGTGTGGTCGTGAAGGCCGAGGCAGCCGAGGAAAAAACATCGAGCGGCCTCTACATTCCCGATTCAGCCAAAGAGAAGCCGCAGCGTGGCACCATCGTGGCTGTTGGCCAGGGCCGCGTCGAGAATGGCACCAAGATCGACATGACCGTCAAAGCTGGCGACACCGTGCTCTATGGCAAGTATGCCGGCACCGAGATCACCATCGATGGCGAGGAACTCCTGATTATGCGGGAGAGCGACATCCTCGGCATCATCGAAGGCTAAGTTCCTAATGGTCAATGGCCAGTTGTCAATTGAGAATTGACTATTGACAATCAACAATTGACCATTAAAAACTCGTTTCACCGCTATCATCACCTTAGAACCCTAGATCAACCATGGCTAAACAGATTATTTTCGACGCCGAAGCCCGCAACGCGCTCAAGCGTGGTGTGGACAAGCTGGCCGACGCCGTCAAGGTGACGCTCGGCCCCAAAGGCCGCAATGTCATCATCGAGAAAAAGTTCGGCTCGCCGACCGTCACCAAAGACGGCGTGACCGTCGCCAAAGAGATCGAGTTGGAAGACAAGCTCGAAAACGTCGGCGCGCAGATGGTGAAAGAAGTCGCCTCGAAGACGAGCGACGTGGCTGGCGACGGTACTACCACCGCGACGGTGCTGGCCCAGGCCATCATCACCGCTGGCATGAAAAACGTGACCGCCGGGGCCAACCCGATGGACCTCAAGCGCGGCATTGACGCCGCCGTAAAGGCCATCATCCCCAGCCTCCACGAGCAAAGCCGCGAAATCTCCGGCAAGAGCGAAATCTCGCAGGTCGCCACCATCTCGGCCAACAACGACGAAGCCATCGGTGAACTGATTGCCGACGCCTTCGAGAAAGTGGGTAAGGACGGCGTCATCACGGTCGAAGAGGCCCGTGGCACCGACACCAACCTCGACGTAGTGGAAGGGATGCAGTTCGACCGCGGCTACCTCTCCCCCTACTTCGTGACCAATGCCGACAACATGGAGACGGTGTTAGAGGACCCCTACATCCTGGTCCACGACAAAAAGATCAGCGCAATGAAAGACCTGCTCCCGATTCTGGAGAAGGTCGCGCAGATGGGGAGCCCGCTGCTCGTCATCGCCGAAGACCTCGAAGGCGAAGCCCTCGCCACGCTCGTGGTCAACAAGCTGCGTGGCACGCTGAAAGTGGCCGCCGTCAAAGCCCCTGGCTTCGGTGACCGCCGCAAAGCTATGCTCGAAGACATCGCCATCCTGACCGGCGGTACGGTCGTGAGCGAGGAAAAAGGCTATCGCCTCGAAAACACGACGATGGACTACCTCGGCCGCGCCAAGCGCGTCGTGATCAACAAAGACACGACAACGGTAGTTGACGGTGCTGGCGAATCGGATCAGATTAAAGCTCGCGCGAACCAGATCAAGCAGCAGATCGAATCGACGACGAGCGACTACGACCGCGAGAAGCTCCAGGAGCGCCTCGCCAAGCTCTCGGGCGGTGTGGCTGTGCTGAAAATCGGTGCGGCGACCGAGCCGGAGATGAAGGAGAAGAAGGCCCGCGTCGAAGATGCACTGCACGCCACGCGTGCCGCTGTCGAAGAGGGCATCGTGCCCGGTGGCGGCGTCGCTTTCATTCGCGCCCTCGGTTCTCTCGACAACTTGGAACTCGAGAATGAGGACCAGCGCATCGGTGTCAACATCGTGCGCCGCGCCCTCGAAGAGCCCCTGCGTCAGATCGCGCTCAACGCCGGTCTCGAAGGCTCGATTATCGCCCAGAAAGTCCGCGATGGCGAAGGAGCTTTTGGCTTTAACGCCCGCACCGAGACCTACGGCGACCTCTTCCAGGAAGGCGTCATCGACCCGACCAAAGTGACGCGTACAGCGCTGGAAAACGCGGCATCTGTTGCCAGCCTGCTGCTGACGACGGAATCCGTCATTGCCGACAAGCCTGAAGAACATGCTGGCGGCATGTCCGGCGGTGCCCCCGATATGGGCGGCATGGGTGGCATGGGTGGCGGCATGGGCTTCTAAGTCCGCTGCACCCGCAGTCAATCAGAAAGGCGAGGTTGCCAACTCCGGCGGCCTCGCCTTTTTTGTTGTCCAAGCTATTTCAACTCAAGTTCGGACCTATGAGCGCAATCGTTCTTAAGTGTCATCCCGAGCGCAGTCGAGGGATCTCACCCGTCGAAATAGATTCAAACGGCGAGATTCCTCCACTCGCTATGCTTGGTCGGAATGACACAAAGGATAGGTCGAAATGTGGGTTATTTCAAGAGAATCATTCGCTTTGTTTGTATGGTATTTCCGGCTGTGAGCCGATAGAGATACACGCCGCTAGCCAAATCGCCCGCCTTCCATGTTACGCTGTGCACACCTGCATCTAGCCGGTTAAGCTCAACAAGACGGTCTACTTCCCTTCCAAGTACGTCGTAGATGACAAGAGAAACCGGTGCCGCTTCTGCCAGGGTATAGCGAATCTCAATGGACGTGCGGAAAGGGTTAGGATAAACCGCATCAAGCTGTACGGCTTCCGGTATATCAGCCGCTTCCTCGACAGCAACGCGCATAGCTGTTGTAAATGTCAACTCTTCACTGAAAACGGATCCGGCAAACCCATGATCTACAGCCTGCACACGGGCGAAGTAGGTGGTGTTTGGCATCAGCCCCTTTACCTGGGCGCATGTACGTTGTCCAACGTTCCCATCGCTCACCACCAAACGCTGCCCCGCTTGCGCACCTTGCAACAGGCTCATGGAAGGCATAATGTTGTCGCTCTGGGTGTCTGTACCTACACGCATGTTGTAAGACAACGCCTGGGGCAGCGTCGTATCATCCTGAGCAGGATCCCAGCATAACGTAACGGTTTGGGCTGTCAGGGCCGGGATACGCAGTTGCGTGGGCGCATCCGGTGGCTCGTTACGCTCCTCTGGAACGTTGCGATACAAATGCATCTTGGACAAACCAGTCTGGGCATCACCGGCGATCAAGAGGTCCAGGTCCCCATCGGTGTCATAATCACCCCAGATAGCTTGTCCATCTGCGATGCCGGGGAATTCATGGTCGATCTGTATGAAATCTCCCTGGTCATTGCGATAGAGATAACAGATGCTGCTTCTGCTGTCGTTGACGATGCCCGTAACAACCAGATCCAGATCCCCGTCGTTGTCATAATCGCCCCACGCTACAGATCCTCTACTGACGGCCATGATATCCGTTTGCACAGATATAAAGGGTCCATTGTCGTTGTTGTAGAGTTGTGCCGCTCGAATAAAGGATCCGTCTTCCGCCTCGGTTAACCCTGTGAGCACAACGTCAAGATCACCGTCATTGTCATAATCGCCCCACGCCGAAGCGCTTTCGAAGACCGGTATTAACCCCGCCTCCGTATC
>DATGCC010000435.1:0-2598 GCA_035312345.1 Rhodothermales bacterium | reverse complement strand
GCGATGCAACATACGGTCCATGCCACATTCACGATGCTGGCCGAGGGATCGGGCGTAAAGCTGCGCGGCAACTACGAACTCTGGCAGGACAGCGAGAAAAAGTACGATGTCCACGCCAACAACGGAGCCATCATTCTGCCGGGCACTTACGATGTCTACCTCGTCAATGAAATCAATCCGCACATCGAGCCGGGTGTGGTCATCACGACCGATAACGAGCAGAACATCGACATCACAGTGCCCGTGGGTCACATCACTTTCATCTACCAAAACGCTAATGGTACCCGCGCCGCCGACAAGCGCATTTTTCTCTCACGTGATCCCCGAGGGCACGTGCGGCCATCCGGCGAACCGCATGCCCTCATCCCTGGCACCTACACCGTGAAGGGGTGGCGCGGCACCTACGACGAGATCGTCTTCGAGGTGAACGCGGGCGAGGACAAAGAAATCGTGCTGCGCAAAAAGAAGTGAATCAATGCCCACCCGTCATCACGATGGTTTCTAGCGAATCCAGGTGGCTTTCGAGCAGGGCGCGGGCTTGCTGCACACGCGGGGCGTCTCCCTGAAGTTGACGCAGGGCGCGGTCCATGCGTTGCACCTCATCGAAGAGCCGTTCTTGCGCTGTTGAAACCTGTCCATAAGGACGCACGCTGAACCATAGCGAATCGTTGCGGGTGCCAAAAGCGAGGTGGTAAGTTCGGTCTGGTGTGTCCAGCCATGCGCTCACATGCAGTGCAGCAAGCGTACGAAAGCGCATTCTGTCTACGGAAGCCTTGCTCAAAAATCCTTCTGACAAGCTACCTGGCAGTTGGGCAAAGAACGCTTCATAAATTGGGCGGTTAATGGTTTCTTGCAGTGTAACCTGTTGCACATCTGCAAAGTGGTTGTTGGATCGGAGTTGGTTCATCCACATCTCGACGTTGGATTCCGTTGCGTCGGGAAGCAGCAAAATGAAGCGGTTTGTTGGTGCTTCTGGATGCGGTGCAGCAACGAGTTGGGCGATGGGTAGGCCCAGCGGAGCTACTTCCTGTTTGACTGCGTCAGGCGATCCTTCAGCAGTCCAGTAAATGAGATAGCCCACGATATCCTCTTCCTGAATAGGAATGAAACCAATGATCAGGAGGCCAAGAAGACACGTCGCAAGGAGTTTAAAACGCCACGTCTGCACCCACGCCGGTGGTTGCAACGGAGGCTTTTGAGTGGAGCGGGCATGCTGTGCTTGTTGAACCCGTTGCAACCAGATAGCCATCTCATCGAAGCTGTCCTGGTAGTCTGGTTCATTCAGCGGCTTCAGCAGTAGGTCGCGGTCATCGGTCATGGAGCGCGTCAAGGGCTTTTCGGGTGGTTTCGATGGTTTCATGGTGCAAACGGGATAGCGAGGTGTTTTTGCTGGCAGCGTTCTTGTCTTCCTGAATGATATGCTTGAGTTTTTGCCGCGCCCGGCTCAAGCGAGACTTGACGGCAGAGAGGCTGCGATCCCCCTGAATCAAGCGAATCTCTTCGAGCGAAAAGCCAGCCAGTTCGAACAGCAACAGGGCAGCGCGTTGGCGGGGAGCCAGTTGGGCCAGGGCATCCAGGAGGGCCAGATGCACATCCGAGAGCGGAACGCTGGCATACACATCGGGCATGTGCATCACACCGGATGCGAAGGGCAGGATGCGTTTCCAGTAGGCCTTCCGCCGCTCCGACAGGTAGGTGCGGGTGATAATCTGGAAGAACCACACCCTAAACCGGGACGGTGTTTTGAGTTGGTCATAGTGGTTGAGCGCTTTAAGCAGGGCTTCTTGCAGGATATCCTCAGCTTCGATACGGGCCGTGCGGGCCGTCAGCGCATGGCAATACCGCAGGGCGTCGTTGTAATGAGGCGCTAGCGCATCGGTGAAGTCAGAAGAAGCCACGTTCGTAACGGCTCATGATGAGATAGACAGCGTTCAAACAATAGACGTGATAGCCCTGCGCAAAGTCGCAGGTCCGTTCTATGCCATCCATAAAATCTTCGTGGGGATTCCGTGAGAGGTTGCGCAACGTGCTACCTTGTGTGTCGTAGTTACCGTCCCGGTTCATCACCAACGAGGACACGCCATGACGACGCTCCGGTCCCACGTCCCACTTCTCGTTTTTGGAAGTATCCTGCTCTCGGTCTATGGGGCAGCTATTTTCATCGTCGGCCCCGCCCTCGCAACCACGCCGCAACCGGATGTGCTGGCCGCTGCGCTGACGGTGGACCTGGTCGTGCTGGTGCCGCTGTTCTACTATCTTTTACTCGTGCGTCGCAAGGGATGGCCTGCTTTTTCCGTGGTGCCCGTTTTTCTGCTGAGCCTGGGGGCCGCTTCATGGCTCGTGCCATCCGAGCATCAGGGGATGTTGCAAGTGCTCGAATGGCTGGTGGCCCCCATGGAATTGTTTGTACTGGGCTACATTGGCGTCAAGGTAGTGCGAATGACGCGGCGGTTTCGGGCGCAGGGGGCTATCGAAGACGCAGATATGTACAAACGCCTTCGGGAGGGTTTTCGCCAGGCGTTCGGAGTGCGGTGGGCTGCCGATGTTTTTGCCTTCGAGGTGGGGCTGTTTTACTATGCCCTTTTCATGTGGCGCATG
>DATGCC010000434.1:0-2074 GCA_035312345.1 Rhodothermales bacterium | reverse complement strand
CGGCGCGGGCCATGCCCGTGCCTTTCTGGCGGTAGAGCTTGCGCGTGCTACCGGCCACCTCGCCGCGCTCTTTGGCTTTGTGTGTGCCCTGGCGACCGTTCGCCTGGATGCGGCGCACTTCCAGCCACAGCACATGGTCGTTGGGCTCAATGCCGAAAATCGACTCGTCGAGCGTCACGGTGCGGCCCGCCTCGCTGCCATCTATCGTGTAAACTTGCAGTTCCATGATTTCGTAGTGCGTGAAACGTGAAACGTGAAGTTGCTTGCTGAAAAATGCTCAGAAAGCCTTCACGCTTAACGTTCTACGTTTCAGTTTTTCTTATACAGTTCGACGAGGCCATTCTTGGGGCCAGGCACCGCGCCTTTCACCAGAATCAGGTTGTGATCTGGCAGAATACGCACGACGCGCAGGTTCTTTATTTTCACCGTGTCGTTGCCCATCTGGCCGCCCATGCGCATGCCTTTATATACACGCGACGGATCGGACGACTGACCGATGGAGCCCGGTGCACGCTCGCGGTTGTGCTGACCGTGCGTCCGGTCGCCTACACCACGGAAGCCATGCCGCTTCACAACGCCCTGAAAACCTTTCCCTTTCGAGACGCCGCGCACATCGATGATTTCGCCTTCCTCGAAGAGATCTTCGACGCGGACTTCATCGCCCAGCGCCAGCTCATCGGCAAAGCGTTTGAACTCCTTGACTTTCCGCTTCGGCGTGGTGCCTGCTTTGTCGAAGTGGCCCTGAAGCGCCTTCGACGTACTTTTTGCTTTCTTCTCGCCAAAGGCCAACTGGATGGCGGTATAGCCATCGTTGTCTTCAGCCTGCTTGACTTGCGTGACCACGTTTGGGGTCGCTTCAATGACCGTGCAGGGGATGTTGCGCCCCTGGTCATCGAAGATGCTCGTCATGCCTATCTTCTTTCCTATCATGCCGCTCATAGCAATCCTCGTTTGTCGGCTACCGGTGTAGCCAGATTGGTAAGCGCTAAACGCTTGCTAGTTACTTCTGAACCGTGATGGTAACAGTGCCTGTGTAGGTCGTCTGGAACAGGCTGTTGATAATTGGGACCAAGGCCGTGTTAGAGAGTCCCACCCGCGTGTCGCTTTCAAAATCGTAGCTGAACGGCAGAGAAAGATCTCCGGAACCGGTTACGGCTGCGGGAATGACCAGCGTAATCGTATCCGTCGTCTCATTGACGCTATAACTAGCATTGCTAAACTGGATCGGGGAACGCTGGTCCGTAAAGACAACACTTAGGTCGTAAGTACCGTCCGCATCAAAAACAATCTGAAACTGGCTTATGCTAGATGCAAAGCTTTGAGTCTGGTCACCAGTGCCATCCGAAACGCCAACTGCATTCCAGGTGCCGACGAAGAGTTCAGCATCAGACTGATCATCATCGTCATTGCTGTCGCAACCCGTAGCTACAAACAGCAGCGCCACGGTCAGAATCGAGAAAAAGAGTTTACGTATGGTCATGGGTTTCTTTATTTTATACAAGAACGAGTATTCGAGAGCAGCCTATATCAGACCTTGATCTCGACGTCCACCCCGCTCGGCAGTTCAAGCTTCATCAGCGCATCAACCGTCTTGCTGCTGGTAGACAGAATATCGATGAGACGCTTGTGGCTGCGGCTCTCGAACTGCTCCCGGCTCTTCTTGTTGACGTGCGGACTCCGCAGCACCGTGTAGATCGACTTCTTGGTGGGCAGCGGAATCGGCCCGCTCACCACCGCACCCGTCGACTTGACGGTCTTAATAATTTTCTCCGCGCTCTTGTCGATCAGCGTGTGATCGTACGACTTGAGCTTGATGCGAATCTTCTGGCTTGCCATGGTAAATCAAGTATGCGGGAAGGGGAAAGAGGGAAGGGGGTGAGCTTATTCTCTTCCCCCTTCCCTATTGGCACTTCCCAGTATGTTTAGTCGAGGATTTTGGAGACGACACCGGCACCAACCGTGCGACCGCCCTCTCGGATCGCAAAGCGCAACCCCTCCTCCATCGCTACCGGCTGGATCAGCTTCACCGTGAAACTCGTGTTGTCCCCCGGCATCACCATCTCCACACCCTCCT
>DATGCC010000433.1:0-2994 GCA_035312345.1 Rhodothermales bacterium | reverse complement strand
GCTGCGGATAACGGGGCTAACCGAGAAAGACCGGGTCGATCTTGATTTTGTAGCGCAGCACGCCGACCTCGTTGGGTTGTCTTTCGTCAATCAGCCGGATGATGTGTATACCCTGCAGCAGGAACTGATAAAGCGGAAGGCAGGTCACCGCGGCATTATTCTCAAGATCGAGACGCAAAGCGGTTTCCAGCAGTTACCAGGGCTTCTCCTTACGGCGATGCGCAGCTACCCCCTGGGTGTAATGATTGCGCGGGGTGATCTGGCCGTCGAAGTGGGGTGGGAGCGGCTGGCCGAGGTGCAGGAAGAAATCCTCTGGCTCTGTGAGGCAGCGCATGTGCCGGTCGTCCGGGCGACGCAGGTGCTGGAAAACCTGGCTAAGACCGGGGTCCCTTCCCGCGCCGAAATCACAGATGCCGCCATGGCCGAACGGGCAGAATGTGTCATGCTCAACAAAGGGCCTTACATTCTCAAGGCGATCCATGCGCTGGATGGCATTCTTGGTCGTATGCAGGCCCACCAACGCAAGAAGACATCCATGCTGCGGAGCTTGCTTGTGGCCAAGATGGCGTAATCGAGGTGGGTGCTCCGTTGCTGCGTCCTCCCGTGCTGCCGTTGTTCAGGCTACCACATCTGATTTTCGCGGTGTGTACGCGGGTTTGTTTGAAGGACGGTGTTGCCCTTTGCCATCCGCAGGAGCGACCAGACCGCAGATCAGTCCTACCACGATCCCGAAGGTCATGGTCATCATAAACTCTTCCGCGCCGCCCGCCGCAAAGTTGCGATAGTAATCGGGGGCTTCTTGTTGGAGCGGGTAGGGCACTGCGACGAGGATCGACCCGGGCAAGCTGTAGAGTCCACCAACGACCAGCCCGAACAACCACTGTGGCCCTATCCGAGGAAGCAAGGCGATCAGCACCCCGATGCTGGTATAGGTCAGCAAGAGTCCCAGCCCGAACAGCGCTTGATCAAGGAAGGGCAGGTTGTAAGCGAAAGGAGAGGCCCCGATCACCAGGCCGCAAACCAGGCCAGCCAGGACAGGTCGCCAGGAAGAGAGTCTCTGTTTATTCATGGCAGGGATACCGTGTTTGTAATCATTTGAGGGTTGTTTTGCCGGTCTTCAAGTTACTGAATGAGCGCAGGCAGGAAGACCAGCGCTGCATCATAGGGGCAGTGGCACCTGGAAGAACATGGGCCGGGGCGGAGGTGCGCGTAAGGAGATGCTTTGGCAAGAGGTGGAATTTTTTCCTACATGCCTTCCGCACCTGTTGCAGGACGAGCGATTATCGCTAGATGGGATGCTCTTGCAACGGCACTGGGGATAGCTGCAAGCTCAGTAGATCTCGGGTACAAAAGTCTGCATCGTCTCTGGGGGGCGCACGTAGCCGATATCTGGCTGGCGTGGCGGCATCTCCATTTTTTTAGGAGGCATCTCCTCATAAGGAATCTGGCTCAGGAGATGGTGAATACAGTTGAGGCGGGCGCGCCGCTTGTCGTCGGACTTGACCACGCGCCAGGGAGCTTGCTGGATGTCGGTATAGGTGAACATCTGGTCTTTGGCACGCGAGTATTCCACCCACCGGGCCTGGGCTTCCAGGTCTACCGGGCTGAGCTTCCAGCGTTTTGTGGGGTCGCTGAGGCGGGCCTTGAAGCGGCGGGCCTGCTCTTCCGGGCTGACGGAGAACCAGTACTTGATCAGCTTGATGCCCGAGTACACCAGCAGGCGCTCGAACATGGGGCAGGAGCGTAGAAATTCGTGGTATTCCGCATCGGTACAGAAACCCATCACGCGTTCCACGCCCGCCCGGTTGTACCAGCTACGGTCGAACAAGACAATCTCACCCGCCGCTGGCAGGTGAGGCACATACCGCTGAAAATACCACTGCGTCTGTTCACGCTCGGTTGGTTTGTCTAGTGCCACGACGCGACAGAAACGAGGGTTGAGCGGTTCCGTGATGCGCTTGATCGTTCCGCCTTTTCCGGCTGCGTCGCGTCCTTCAAACAGCACGACGATCTTCAGCCCCTCGGCTTTGACCCAGTTCTGCATCCGCACCAGTTCGACCTGAAGACGCGCTAACTCACGCTGGTAGGTTTTCTTGGGCAGCACATCTTGTTTCTCTTCCATGACCAGCAGGTGGTTTTCTGAAATAGAGAGGACACAGGATCTTCCTGAAGCCTTACGTTTAACGACGGTCTATGTGGTAGCATCCATTGTCGTGCGTCTGTCGTCGTTCGCCGATACAGCGTCCGGTGAAGGGACCTCGTCTCCTACCAGTCCCTTGGCAATCTGCTTGGCAAAGTAATAGACCCGTTTCAAGTACTCGATAATCTCGGATTCTATCCGGTAGAGGGGCAGGCGATCTGCTTCGTTGATGGCAAGGCGGTTGGCGAGATGCATCTCCGCGCGGGAAGCCAGCCGGTTGATTTCTGCCTTGGCGTCGATGACGTTAGCTGCCATACCAGGGTCGGAAGCATCCAGCGACTCAAGCGCCATCTGGACCGCCCAGGCCACCTTGGCATGCAGTTCGCCGAGCACTTCCTGGGTGGGGATACTGGTCTCCAGGTTGGTCCGCAGGCGCTCCAGGCCCGCCGCTACGATGTTCGTCTCGATCATGTCACCAATGTTCTCGATGTTGTTCGCAGCACCGACATAATGATAGATCTGTTGTGACTGGGCCATACCGAGGTTTTCCTGAGACAGCTTGCCGAGGTAGCCTACAATAGCCGTGTGCAGCACATCGACCTCGTCGTCCAGATCGGCTAGGGCTTTCAGGTCTTCCTTCGTGCCTTTGAAAACGGTGGGAAGTGACTGGACCACCATGTGGTGCGCCCGTTCGCCGAGGCGACGTAGTTCCATGCGCGCCCGGTCGAGAGCGAGGGCGGGGGTGTCCAGCAACAGGTCGTCGAGGTAGCGGGGCTGAATAACGGCATCTTCTTTCGCTGGCCGCTTGGGGACGAGCCGCTGAACCAGCCACGCGAACGGCCCCGTAAAGCCGA
>DATGCC010000432.1:0-2186 GCA_035312345.1 Rhodothermales bacterium | reverse complement strand
AACCGAGACACCTGCTCGTTAGGAATGTAATCGGCGTGCAAGTGTACCTGTGCGTCGAGGCCGTGTTGGGCGATCAAATCTCGATACGGAGCCTCGTCGTCGTAGAATTCGCCGGCCACCACAAGCTGTGCATCGGGCCGGGTCGCGAGGATGCGGGGCATGGCTTCCAGCAACACATGCAACCCCTTGTATCGGCGGATAAAGCCGAAGAACAACAGCACCGGTGCCTCTTCCGGCAAACCGAGTGCTGCACGCGCCACATCCTGCGGCGGTGGAGATCCAAAAATATCGTAGATCGGGTGGACGACCTGCCGGATGGGGGTATCGACGCCAAGGGTTTTCAAGTCCTCGGCTACCGCGTCGGACATCACGATGCAGCCATCGGTGGCCCGCAGGAAGTAGCGCGCCAGCGCCAGATCGCCGGGGCGTCGTTCGTGCGGAATGGCGTTGTCTACCACCACCAGTACCTTGATGTCGCGCTTTCGCACATGCCGTGCAATGGTGCCAAACGAGGGGCCGAAAAACGGCATCCAGAACTTGAACACGACGGCATCTGGTTGCAGCCGGGCGATATGCCGCGCCGTTTTCCACCACGTCACCGGGTTGATGGTGTCAAGCAGCCGCACTGTGGGAACTGGGTTTTCAACAGGAGTCGTCTCGTATTGCGTCTTGCCAGGAAAGAGTAATTCTGGATATTGCCGCGTGAAGGTGACCGCCGCCGTCGTATGCCCGCGCTGCTGCAAGCCCCAGTACATCGTCTCCAAAAAATGAGCAATTCCACCCCGGTACGGGTACATTGGACCCACGAGGACGATTTTTTGTGGATGTGCCGCCATGTCTTATGTTGAGGCTTGCTCTATCGTGGATCGAATCCTATTGTCGTACTTAACCTGTTCGGGCTTGTATATTGCGTTGCTACCGGGTGTAGGGTTAGAAAAGGTGATATATGCCATCTACCAACAGATCAGTGTATAGTATGGATTCCCAGAATCGCCTGTGCCGCGTAGGATTCGTTTTTCTCCTTTTTCTCATCGCCCGCCCGGCCTGGTCACAGAACGAGAGCGCCCTCTGGCAACCCACCGGCGGACCGCTTGGCGGCGACATCCATGTGCTCGCTTCCGACCCAGGCCAAGCAGTCCTCCTGGCTTCTGATGGCACAAAGCTTTTCCAGCACGACGGCACACGTTGGACCCTTCTTGAAGCTCCTTCCGAAACCATTACAGCCCTCCACATTGCTCCTGCAGGTAGGTATTTCCTGGCCGTTAGTCGTCCACGCCCAGATAAGCAACATGCCAAACTCAGTTCGATTCTCAGTTCCGATGATGGAGGTGTGACCTGGACGCCAGCGGGCCTTACGGATCTTGAAGGCGAGTTCACCTTCATCACCCGCTCGCCTGCTGGCGTGTTGTTCGCGGGCGGCTTACCAGGTCTCTATCGCCTGGAGGAAGACGGCACAACTTGGACGAATGTGACCCCGACGGGCGGTCACGGTGCTTTGGTGGCTGAACATCTCAGGTTCACAGAAGATGGAACGCTGTTCACAGTGTCCTCTGGCCTCTCCGTGCACCGATCCAAAAACGGCGGCGACACCTGGACGGTGCAGCATGATTATGTGACAGATACCGGCGTGGCGTCTCTTGCTATCGACGAGGGCGGCGCACTCTTTGCCGGGATGTCGAACATGGGCGATAATTTTTATATCGAACGCTCTGTTGACGACGGGCAGACCTGGGAACGCCTCACCGCTTCCTCTTTCCCCACGGTGGCGCTACTTGCCCATGAGGGGACCTTGCTCGCGGGCACGCTGGGCGGCGGGTTGCTCCAATCCCACAACCAGGGCGAAACCTGGGAAGAACTCAATCTGCCCGCCCGCTATGTTCGCGCCCTCGTTGCCGGGTCGGGGGCATCGCTTTTTGCAGGGACCTCTCAAGGTGTCTATGCATCCCCTGATGACGGCGCAAGCTGGACATTCCTTGGAACTGGGATGCGGGCGTTTAGGACCACCAGCCTGCTCGCCCACACCGATGGCAGTCTCCTCGCAGGCACGCTGAGCGGCGGGCTGTTTCGCTCGGACGATGGTCTCACCTGGGAGCGCCTGGAGCTACCGGCTATTCATGTCCGCACATTGCTGGAAACGGACACACACTTGTTGGTCGGCACGCAGCAAAAAGCTAGCTATGCACTGG
>DATGCC010000431.1:0-6233 GCA_035312345.1 Rhodothermales bacterium | reverse complement strand
GACGTCAAACGATGCAAGGTGCCTACGAATCACATCAATGAGCGCAGCATTTGCGGTTATCGTCCGCCAGTCACCGGCATGATCTACCAGTAACAGTCCATCCACTCCCACCGATACGGCGAGGTTAACGTGCCCGCCAGGGCGGTGCATCACCTTGAGCAAATGAATGTTTCCACGTAAGTGTGACTGCTCCACGGAGGGTGCCCACTGCTGTTGCTGAGCGAAGGCCAGGCCGGTTGTACAGAACAGGCTCAGAAACAGAATAAAATACCGTCTCTTCATGGGATGATAATGCCAGATGACCAAAAGCTCACTCTGCACTTCTTACAAGGAGTCATTTTGAGAGTCAGGTTCCTCAGGCGGGAAATCCTTGAAGTGGCCGTTCGACTGAATCTTCTGCCGCAGGTCTTCCATTTTCTCGACGTGCGGAATGAGCGTTTCGAGGTGGCTAATGAGAAAGTCGATACGCTGAGACTCACTCCGCATTTCGAGCACGTTCTGTTGCTGCTGCGGGGTCAGCCCGGCATTGGGGGCGATGACATAAGATAGACTCGGCTCGTTCTCATAAAGGCTGGGCCGCACAGTGCGTCCGGCGAGTTCCAGCAACCGCATGTGCTGTGTGATCACACGCTCTATTTCCTCTTGGGGAGGCGACTCGGCAGGTTCCGGTACAAGCTCCACATCGGCGGTGAGATAGTCCAGGTCTTCCGAAATGGTCTCCACCAGAAACCGGGCCTCGCCCGTGACGAGCAAATCCAGACGACCATCCTCATAACGGTCCAGAATCCGCGTGATGCGGGCCGTACACCCCATCCGCGCCATCTTGCCCTCATCGAAAAAGACGATGCCGAACGGGTGGTTGCCTTCCTCGCAGAACGCGATCATCTCTTTGTAGCGGGGCTCGAAGATGTGCAGCGGCAGGCGCTCGCGGGGATACAGCACCAACCCCAGCGGAAACAGCGGAAGGTTACGAATGAGGGCCATGGAAGCAAGATCAGGAGATGCCGGAAGAGATTGTCAAATCGAATGTCTGACCGCACGCTGTGTTTCCCGACTCAGGCCGTTGCCTGCACAAGCGTTCGCCGGCGCAGAAAAAACAGTCCTATTCCGCCAATGATGGCCAAGCCAAACATTACGACGGCCACCTGCCAGCGCAAAAGCAACGCCCCTCCCACCCCAAACATGCAACCGAAGAGCACGAGCATAGCCGCTACTACGCGTTGCAAGTCGTGCTTCAGCGATTGAGCTGGCGCGATCCCGGTTTGCTCCTGCTGTCGTTTCCAGCCAGGGCCACCAGGCCGCACCTTGCTGTAGAAGGCTGCCAGCGTGGCGTCGGACTCGGGCTTCGTCGTGTACATCACTACCATCCATATCACCGTGGTGATCACCGTGATGACCATCAGCCGGATGCCAAAATCAGCGATGGTAAGGACGGGCACGATGGTCGTGAAAAGTCCGGTGAAGAAACCGGCCACCATCGCCGCTAGCTCGGCCCAGGCGTTGATGCGCCACCAGAACCAG
Organism: Rhodothermales bacterium; assembly: GCA_035312345.1. GTDB lineage: Bacteria > Bacteroidota > Rhodothermia > Rhodothermales > DATGCC01 > DATGCC01. The sequence goes on along the minus strand of DATGCC010000431.1, from coordinate 4,712 downwards.
CGCAGGATCAGCACAACGCCTGGCCCTGTGCCAATGGCGATGACGAGGCGAAACACAGTCGCTACATCGTCGGCGAAAAAAGCGGCGGCAGCTCCAAAGATCGTGATGAGTACCGATGCAATGCGTCCTACAAAGACAAGTTGTTGCTGTGTGGCATCGGTATCGACAAAGCGCCGATAGAGATCGTTGGTAAGGTACGACGCGCCCCAGTTGATGAGCGTCGAAACGGTACTCATAAACGCTGCCACCAGCGAGGCCACAACAAGGCCCAGCACGCCTACGGGTAGGAAATCGAGCATGAGCATCGGATAGCCGAGTTCGCGGTCTTCCAGGTCGGGATAGATGACCAGCGCCGCCAGGGCCACGAGCACCCAGGGCCACGTCCGCACCACGTAGTGCATGATGTTGAAGAACCAGGTGGCTTTCTCCGCCTCCGCCTCGTCCTTCGATGCTGCGATCCGCTGAATAAACTCGCCGCCACCATCTGACCGCCGGAACGTCCACCACTGCACGAAGGCGTAAGCGAAAAACGTGGTGGCCGAGATGCCCGCAAAGGCGCTCCATCCGATCCCCAACCAGTTGTCCGCGTCGAGCGTGAAAGGGATGAAGGAGAGCACATCGAAGTCCGTAATCATCTGCGACTTTTCGACCAGCCCGCTGAGACCACCGATGTCGGGATGACGAATAGCGAACCAGGCGACCGCTAGCGCGCCAAACAGCGCCAGGAAGAACTGAAAAAAGTCAGTGGCGACGACGCCCCAAAGTCCCGAGAAACCAGCGTAGACGAGCACCAGCACAGAGACACCGATGACGGTAAGCAACTTGGGATCCGTCCCCATCACCAGTTCATCCGGCGCCAACCCCATCCCCTCCCAGATGCCTAGCGCACCGACAACTTTCACCGCCGCGAGCATGATGTAGCCGATGCCGATGCAGTTGATGGGCACCGCGAAGAGAAAGGCTTTCGACCCACGCAGTACGGCAGCCGGCTTACCTCCATAACGCAACTCGATGAGTTCGGCGTCGGTGACGATTTCGCTGCGCCGCCAGAGCCGGGCAAAGATGTAGATGAGCACCACATGCCCCACGCCAAACGCCCACCACTCCCAGTTGCCCGCGATACCCCGGTTGCCCACGACCCCGGCGATGTACAGCGGCGTGTCGATGGAAAAGGTGGTCGCCGCCATCGACGTACCGGCCAGCCACCACGGCAGCGACCGGCCCGACACAAAAAAATCTTCCATCGACCCCGAGGCACGCCGGGCCAGATAGATGCCCAGGGCCAGCGTGAACCCCATATACACAAACACGATGACCCAGTCGAGCAGTTGCATGGGATTAATAGAAGGTCAAGTTGTATTATGCAGAGATGCCACAGGCTTTCGTTTCGCCTCCGCAACATAACCACCACATGGCAAACTGTACAGCGTTGCCCGCTTTCGTACGAACACGTCACGTTTACCGACTTGCGCTGCTCGGCGGGGTTGTGCTGGGCTGCTTGGTTGCTGATTTTTCAGTAGCCCTGGCCCAGCCAATTCACTTTGGCTCGGCAGACGATCCCGACGAACAGATCCAGGAAGTCTGGTGGCGGCGCGAGAGCAGCCTCTATGCAATGGGTGGCGTCTCCTTGATCGCCTCTCAGTGGCGCGGCGTGGGCCATGTCTCGGCGCACATTGTCCGGCGTTCCTTCACAGCACGGCTCGAAGGGTCTTTCCGCGCGGGCGTCCTCGGCACCTACGACCCTGATACGGATGAAGCGTACGACTTGCTAAGGCTCGTTGATTTTGTCCGCTACGAGCCACCGCGTACGGCTCGGTTTCATTTGCGCGTGGGCCGGATTGAGCGAATGCGCCTCGGCTTTGGGCATGTGGTCAACTTTTTCAAGTCTACCGTAGCCTGGGATGAGCGCACCATCGGCACCGAAATCGCCTGGGCCACGGATGCAATGGAGATAAGCGGTTTCACCGACAACGTGTTGCTCGATGGCGCAACGGCAGGCCGCATAGCGTTAAACCCGCTTTCGTTCACACGGTCCCGCCGGACAAACTCGCTACGCCTGGGCTTTTCCTATTTCACCGATCTCGCGCCGCACGACCCCGTGACGCCACGTCTCGAAGCCTACAACGCTGACGCCCAGTTCGACCTTTTCACTTCAGGCGACATTTCCTTCTCCCCCTTTGCCTCCTACGCCTGGTATCCCGACTTCGGCAACGGCCTCGCCTTCGGGGCCGATATCTACAGCAACGAATTCCTGGACCTGCTCACGTTCCGCCTGCGGATGGGTGTGTTTTACAACAGCCGCCAGTTCATCCCCGGCTACGTCGGCACCTTTTACACCGTCAACAACCTTCAGGCCCGCATTATCAACTCGGATGAAAATGCAGACAGCCTGGGGGGGGCGCCGCTGGAAGGAGTAGCCCTGTCAGAAAGCGCAGGGGCCAATGATTTGCTCTTCGAGTTGCACTTATTGAGCGACGATAGTTTCGAGTTCTGGTATTCCTTCCGCCGCCACTATGGCGCGCAACGACTCAGCGAGTTGCACTTCCGCGCCTATCTGAAAGCCGCGCCCCGTCTGCGCCTGGAAGTAGGCATCGACCGGGGTGGACTCAGTAGCTTCTTCACGATTTTCAGCGATATCAACGACCAGAGTGCACTGGTCTTCGGGACGGACTACCAGATCACGCCACCCTTTTTCCTTTTCCTGCGCGCCCTCTACAGCTACGAGCGCGTGGATAACGACGACCGCCATGCCCAGCGCTACCTCGTCCAGCGTCGCTTCGAGCCGATGGCGGGCATCCGGCTGCGGTTCTGATGCTACATCAAGATAGCCAAGTCTAGGACAAAGCCTGGCAGCACCTCCTCTCCTGCAAGTTCATTTTCAAAGCCTACGACGCGGGTGGGCGAGGCACTGAGACGATAGACAAACGCCTGTTCCTCCACTGGATCAATCAGCCAGCCCAACTGGCAACCGTTCGCCATCCACTCCTCCATTTTTTCCTGAACATCGGTGAGACGATCGGAAGGAGAACGCAGTTCGATCACGAAATCCGGACAGAGCGGCAAAAAATGCTTGCGTTGCTCCTGGCTCAGTTGCTCCCACTGGGTCATGGGAATCCAGGAAGCGTCAGGTGCACGCATCGCCCCATTGGGTACTACAAAACCGCCATTGGAATCAAAAACTTTGCCCAACCCTGTTTTCCGGTTCCAAAGTGCCAACTCCGTGTTGATCTCGCTATTCCGAGAACTGGTTTCTCCACCTGTAGGGGCCATAAAAATCAAGTTCCCGTCGGCATCACGCTCAATGCGCAAGTTCTGATTCGCTGCACACAAGCGAAACAACTCATCATCATCGAGCGCAAGGATATTCGACGTACGAACGACTATTTGATTCAACATGGCTACCTTGTTGCAGGTTTACGGGGTTAGCTGATTGAAACCTACTTGATCGCTGCGCTCATCTCCAGCATACGCTCAATGGGTTGCAAGGCGCGGATGCGTGTGGCTTCGTCCATCAGCAACTCCGGCTGCTCGTGCTTGAGGCAGAGGTAGAGCTTTTCGAGCGTATTGAGGCGCATGTGAGGGCATTGGCTACAATTGCATCCGCTCTCCGGCGGGGCCGGGATGAACTCCTTATCCGGGCAATCCTTGCGCATCTGGTGCAGGATGCCCTCTTCCGTCGCCACGATGAACTGCTGTTTTTCACTCTCCCGGGCAAAGCGGCGAATGTTACTCGTCGATCCGATGAAATCGGCATGGCGAAGCACGGCTTCTTCGCATTCGGGATGGGCCAGCACGAGCGCGTCGGGATAGCGCGTTTTCAGGCGAATAAGTTTCTTCTCGCTAAACGTCTCGTGGACGATGCAGACGCCATCCCACACCACCATATCGCGCCCCGTCGTTTTAACCAGATACCGCCCCAGGTTGCGATCTGGTGCGAAGATGATCGGCTGGTCTTCGGGAGTCTGACGAATCAGATGTTCGGCATTGGACGAGGTGCAAATGATGTCGCTGAGTGCCTTGACGGCTGCCGTACAGTTGATGTACGAGACGACGATGTGATCCGGGTGCTGCGCACGGAACGCAGCAAAAGCATCCGCCGGGCACGAGTCGGCCAGCGAGCAACCGGCGTTGAGGTCCGGCAGCAACACCTTCTTGGTCGGATTCAGAATCTTGGCTGTCTCCGCCATGAAGTGGACACCAGCGAAGACAATGATGTCGGCATCGGTAGCTGCCGCCTGCCGGGCCAGTCCCAGCGAATCCCCGATGTAGTCGGCGATGTCCTGGATGTCCGGCTCCTGATAGTAATGCGCCAGCAGGATGGCGTTCTTCTCCTGCTTCAGGCGTTCGATTTCTTCAAAAAGGTCCAGCGTGGGATCAACGGCTTCTTCAATGAAACCGATAGCGGGATCCAGTACAGCGAGTTCCGTCATCGTGTCAGGCTTCAGGTTGCATTCGCAGCGAACGGTGTGGTTTGGTGGCTTACCACCCGCCAAGCTATCTACATCCAAAAACGTTCCAAACGCTGCGGTGTTGCAAATTGGCAGGATGCCTACTCGGTGGGCAGATCAGCTTTGGGCATGCCCTGCAACAACCCGCCTTCTATATGCAAGACGCGATCAGCCAGGGCTGCCAAAGCGGGATTGTGGGTGACGAGAATAAACGTCTGCTCGAACTCACGGCTGAGACGGAGCAGTTCTTGGTGCAACGTTTCA
>DATGCC010000430.1:0-4251 GCA_035312345.1 Rhodothermales bacterium | reverse complement strand
AAAGGTATAATTCAGGTCACACTCAGGGTCCGGGTGCTCGAAGTTGATCGTCGGCGGGATGATGTCGTTCTGCACAGCCAGGATCGTGGCAATGGCCTCAATGGCCCCGGCCGCACCCAGCAAATGCCCGGTCATGCTTTTCGTGGACGACAGGTTCATCTCGTAGGCATGATCGCCAAAAACCATCTTGATGGCTTTGGTCTCTGCCACATCGCCTGGTGGCGTCGAGGTGCCATGCATATTCAGGTAATCGACCTCTTCCGGCTGAAGTTTAGCGTCTTTCAGCACGCGCTCCATCGCGAGGCGTGCACCCAGGCCCTCTGGATGCGGCGCGGCCATATGATAGGCGTCGTTGGACATGCCGATGCCGATGATTTCGGCGTAGATCTTGGCACCGCGCTTTTTGGCGTGCTCCAACTCCTCCAGCACAAGGCCACCGGCTCCTTCGCCCAGGACGAATCCGTCGCGGGTGGCGTCGAAGGGGCGGCTGGCGCGGGCAGGTTCGTCGTTACGCGTCGAGAGAGCCTTCATGGCGTTGAAGCCGCCAATGCCAAGCACCGACACCGACGCCTCGGCGCTGCCCGAGAGCATCATATCGGTGCGGCCCTGCTGGATCAGCATAAAGGCATCGCCGATGTTGTTGTTGCCAGTGGCACACGCCGAGACGACGCAGTAGTTGGGTCCACGCAACCCGTATTCCATCGAAATCAGGCCCGGGGCCATGTCCGAGATCAGCATCGGAATGAAGAACGGCGAGATCCGGCGGGGGCCGTGCTCGTTGTAGGTCGTCGTCTGCTCGTGGAAGAGTTGCATCCCCCCGATGCCGCTGCCGAAGATAACACCGACCTCGTTGCGTTCTTCCTCAGAGAGGTCTTCAAGCTTGCCATCGGCCACGGTTTCCCGCGTCACGGCCAGCGCGAACTGGCAAAACGGGTCGAGGCGGCGGGCCAGCTTGCGGTCGATATAATCGAGCGGGTCAAAATTCTTTAACTCACACGCGAATTTCGTCTCAAACGGCTCCGTATCGAAATAGGTGATGGGGGCCGCGCCGCTTTCGCCGCGCAGCATCGCCTCCCAGAAACCTTGCACCGTGTGGCCAATAGGCGTCAATGCTCCCATGCCCGTGACGACAACCCTGCGCTGTTGGTTCGACATAAATCTATCTATAAAAAGAATAAGCGGCGGAAAGAGACGCGCTTATAAGCGGCACCCTGCATAAAGTGCCGGATCGCAAAAACATCGGGGACCACCCACTGGCAGCCCCCGACGTTCGTTACTTACGCGTCGGTTTTCTCGCTGAGGTAGGAGACCGCATCGCCCACCGTGCCGATCTGTTCGGCATCTTCGTCGGGAATGGTGATGTCGAACTCCTTCTCGAACTCCATGATGAGTTCGACCGTGTCGAGCGAGTCGGCACCGAGATCGTTGGTGAACGACGCTTCGGGCGTCACGTCGGATTCTTCGACGCCGAGCTTTTCTACGATGATCGCGGTGACTTTTGCTTCGAGATCGTTAGCCATGAGGTATGCCTCCGTTGAACGTGATGCGGTATGGAATGTCGGAGCAGCCCGACAAACAGGTTCGTTTTTTTGCAAACGTCAGAAACTAAGGCAGGCTACCGGCAGAAGCAATCATCGCGGGTGGGATTGATAGATACTTTGCATTTCGAGTGTTACAGATTGGCAGGTTGCCTCGCGGCGCTCGGCGGCAGGTTACAGGTTTTCTTATTGTCAAGCCAACCTGACAAACCAAATCCCGAACCAACCACCAACCAGCGCGTTGCAGGCTCCGCTTTGTCCCGGAACCGTGAAACCTCCGGGGAAAAACGGGCGGCCCGTCATTTACTATTGGCACCCTTCCCCATTACGCCGTACGTTTCCAGTCGCTTTCCCATCTTGATAACCGTGTGTTTTTATGGCTTACCTCTTCACCTCAGAATCCGTATCGGAGGGACACCCCGATAAAGTGGCGGACCAGATCTCGGACGCCATCCTTGATGAACTGCTCAGACAAGACGTATCGAGCCGTGTGGCGGTTGAAACGCTGGTGACGACGGGCCTCGTCGTGCTCTCCGGCGAAGTCCGCACCGATGCGTTCGTTGAGGTACAGGAAATCGCCCGTGGCGTGATCCGCGACATCGGCTACACCGACCCAGCCCTTCGCTTCGACGCCGACTCGTGCGGTGTGCTCTCCAGCATCCACGAGCAAAGCCAGGACATCGCACGCGGCGTGGACGAAGGCGAAGAGAAAGAACAAGGCGCCGGCGACCAGGGCATGATGTTCGGATATGCCTGCCGCGAGACAGACGAGTTGATGCCGATGCCGATTGCGCTCTCGCACGACCTCGTCCGTGAACTGGCGCACATCCGCAAAACCACAACCCTGATGCCGTACCTGCGCCCGGATTCCAAAAGCCAGGTGACGGTAGAATACGAAGACGACCGCCGCACGCCGCGCCGCATCCACACCGTCGTCATCTCGACCCAGCACGACGCAGAGGTGTCGCAGGAGCAGATTCGGGAAGATGTCGTTTCGACCCTGCTGCCTCGCGTGCTACCCGAGGAACTGGTAGACGACGACCTGATCGTCCATGTCAATCCCACAGGCCGCTTTGTCATTGGCGGGCCGCACGGCGACACGGGCCTGACGGGGCGCAAGATCATCGTGGATACCTACGGCGGGCGCGGTGCCCACGGCGGCGGCGCGTTCAGCGGCAAGGATCCCTCGAAGGTGGACCGCTCGGCGGCCTACGCGGCTCGCCACGTAGCGAAGAATCTCGTCGGGGCGGAACTGGCCATCCAGGCCGAGGTGCAGTTGGCCTATGCCATCGGCGTGGCTCAGCCTGTCTCTATCTACGTCAACACCTTCGGCACAGGCGTCATGCCGGATGCGCAGTTTGTGAACCTGATCCGCGATGTGTTCGACCTGCGCCCGAGCGCCATCATTGAGCACCTCGACCTGCTGAAGCCGCGTTACCGTACGACGGCTGCTTACGGCCACTTCGGGCGGAGCGAGTTTACCTGGGAAGCACTCGAACATGTCGATGATCTCAAATCCCGCGCCGCGCAGCTTGCCTGAGCATGGGACCACCTCCCTCCTTCAAAAGGGCGACGCCGAAAGGGGTTGCCCTTTTTTCGTAGAGACAAGATTTTGCAAAAGCGCCTGGTCCCGCGTAGCCCCCAGGAAACCCTGGCTGTATCATAGCGTCATAGCCAGGATTTTTAGTGGGTTGTATACAGGTAGCTGCAAGCAGTCAGCCTTCAGCTATCAACTTGTTTGCTGACGCCTGAGAACTGATCACCGATAACATCTTCCCCCTTCCCGTTTATCATTAATTCCCCGTTGTATGAAGCGCCTGATCCTCCTCGTTGTATTGCTTCTATGCAGCCTGCCAGCCGATCTGATGGCCCAGCAGCGCACCACGCAGGCCGCCCTGGACGCCTTACAACCCGCCGCCCGTAGTCGCGTTGCTCGCACGGACACCCTGCTGAGCTTCCGCACTCAGGCCGTCCCCGGCGGTCGCCTGGACGTAGACGCAGGCGTCTTGCGGTCGGCCTATCGAATCAGCGCCTCCGCCGTCAGCCCATCCGCCGCACCAGAAACCAACGCCCGCGCCGTCCTTGCCGAGGTGGCTCCCGATTTTGGCTGGACAACACAAGCCGAAGCATTGCGCCTGGACGCCGTCCGCACCACCCGTAACAGCACGCACCTTTCGTTTCAGCAAACGTTCTATGGCCTACCTGTCCACAACCGCCAGGTGAAAGTTAACCTCGACGGCACGGGCCGCCCGACGATGGTGCTGAGTGGCTATGCGCCCCACCTGAAGGCCATGCGCTCTTTCGATGCCCAGCCACGCATCACTGCTGGCGCGGCCGAGGCAGAAGCCAGCCGCTTGGTTTCTTCTACTGGAGCCCGCACGAGCACGCCCGACCTCGTCGTCTACCCCTCAGAAACACCCCGGCTGGCGTGGCGCTTGTTGGCCTGGCCCACTGATGCCCCCGCCGAATGGGAAGTGCTGATCGACGCACACACGGGCGAATTGATTCAGCTTTTTGATATGAGTGTCGCGCACGTTGAGAATGGGGGAATGGGGGAAAGGGAGAAAGGGGGGTTTTCGAGGGCCGATGTGCGAGGGCCAATTGATGAAGGAGGCGACGATGTACAGGCGGTGCAATCGAAAATCGAAAATCGCCCTTCGAACTTCGCCGATGGTGCTGGTTTGGTTTTCGATCCTGATCCGCTGACGACGGC
>DATGCC010000429.1:0-4964 GCA_035312345.1 Rhodothermales bacterium | reverse complement strand
GCGGGAACAGTATAGCAAAGAGCAGTGGCGACAGTTCAGCCATCTCAGCGTGTTGCCCGCGGCTAACAGTAGCAAAGGAGGGCAGGTGCAGTGGAGTTTCATCACGCACGACCCGGTCCGGGCCGAGGTTAGCCAGTTTATTCGCTCACTCAGGGTGGGCCGTCACGAGGTGTTTTTTGCCCCGCAGTCGTTCATCGAAGAAATCATCGAAGAGGGCATTCGGAGTAAAAATGAGCACCTGGAGCGGCTGCAAGAAGGTGGCATTGCCACGGACCTCGGACTGAGCTTCGAGCATCTGCAGGAGGCCAGCGGCGTAGATGAAGACCAGTTAGTTGCTGAAATGAATCGGTCGAAGCTGGTCAACCTGTTCGAGGCCATGTTGATCGAGGCCGTGCGGAAAGGCGTCTCTGACATTCACCTCTTTCCCAGAAATAAAAAAGTCGAAATCCATTTTCGCATTGATGGCGACCTGGAGTGCTGGCACATTGAGGATCGCATCCATCCCGAAGCGTTTCTGGCGGTCGTCAAAGACAACGTGATGAACGTGGATCGCTTTGCCCGTGATGAGGCGCAGGACGGGTTCATCCAGCGTCATATTGACGACACCGACATTCGCTTCCGCGTTTCGATTCTGCCGCTGGCGTCATCGCAGCACGATGCCCGCGACGAAAGTATTGTTATTCGTGTGCTCGACGACCGCAAGGTGATCCTTGATCTGGAAACCATCGGCTTGCAGAAGCTGGCCTACGACCGCTTTCAGCACGCCATCCGCCAGCCCTATGGCATGGTCATCCTGACGGGGCCAACAGGATCTGGTAAGACGACAACGCTCTACGCTTCGCTGCATCAGGTCGTCTCGCCCAAGCGCAACGTGCTGACTGTGGAGGATCCGGTAGAATATATTTTGCCTGGTGTTCGCCAGATCAAGCTGAGCCACAAGCTTGGCCTCGAAGGAGCGCTACGGTCCATCCTGCGCCACGACCCCGACATCGTGATGGTTGGTGAGATGCGCGACCGGCAAACCGCTGAACTAGCAATCAAGCTTGCCAACACAGGTCACCTCACATTCTCGACGCTCCACACCAACGATGCGCCTAGCGCGGTCAGTCGTCTGTATAAGATGGGTGTGGAGCCATTCCTGATCGCCTACGCCATCAACCTCGTTGTAGCCCAGCGCCTCATTCGTAAGCTGTGCCCCGATTGTAAGCGCCCCGTGAAAGACAAGCATCCTGTCATGCTGGAGCAGCTTGGCTTCACACCTGAGGAGATTGAGAACGAAACCATTTATGAGGCTGGTAATAACCCGAATTGCCCAACTTGCCGTGGTCAGGGCTATAAAGGGCGTCAGGCCATCACCGAGACCATGCTGTTTACCAACGACATTCGCGCCGAGATCGTCGCTGCTAAAGAAATGATTAACGAGGAGCGGCTCCGTAACATCGCCAAGAAGGACGGCATGCTGACCCTTCAGGACTCGGCCCGTTTTCGCGTCCTCCAGGGCGAAACCTCGACACAGGAAATGATGCGTGTTGTGTTTACGGATCTATAGGGTTATCGCGTGAGGGGTCCTGTCGAGGCACCTATTCTCCACGCAATGCAACACAGAAAACATACCACAAAAAAAGAGAGGCCCTCGCACCGAGCGGGAGCCTCTCTTTTAGCGTTGGGCAGCGTGTGCGTTTACGCTTCGGCTGCCGGGTCCACATGGACGTATTTGCGGTCGCCGTGGGAACGGGCGAAGCGCACCTGGCCGGTCACCTTGGCGAAGAGCGTGTCGTCCTTGCCACGTCCGACGTTGAGGCCGGGGTGGAATTTCGTACCGCGCTGCCGCACGATGATGCCGCCTGCTTTGACGAACTCGCCGCCATACGCTTTTACACCGAGCATCTTCGGGTTTGAGTCGCGGCCGTTCTTTGTTGAGCCTACACCTTTCTTATGAGCCATTATAACCTCGCAGTTCTATCTTCGACTTTCGGTTAAGCGGTTGGTGGGGGAGGGCCCCGGTTGCCAACTAGCTTTCGTCCTGCTCGTTGTTCTCTTCGGGGGTGCCGTTGTCGTTCTTGCCATTCAGCGAAAGCGACTCGACCTGAAGCTGGGTGTACTGCTGGCGGTGACCGCGTGTCACTTTGTAGCGCTTGCGGCGCTTTTTCTTGAACACAAGCACCTTGTCGGCCTTAACATGGCCCAGCACTTTGGCCTGCATCTGCGCACCGCTGACGGTGGGGGCACCTATCTGGATGTCGTCGCCGCCGACGAGCAAGATGCGGTCGAACGTTACGGTATCATCCACGTCGGCATCTTTCAGTTTGGGTACATAAAGCGTATCCTGCTCCTGCACCTTAAACTGCTTGCCTTTGATTTCTACGATTGCGTACATCGGATTCCTCTGCTTTGGTGCGCCGGGTTGGGTACCGACGCGAGAGTGTGCGGAATGTCTGTTTCGGACTCGTCAAACGAGCTTTACAGAATAAGGATCTAGGCATCCGAAGTCAATCCCGTTAAGACCTTGCGAAATATGAAGATTTCTCTACCGGAAAGTGGCCTTACCCTCCAACCAGGCAAATTGCTGTGCATCGGGCGGAACTACGCCAAACACGCTGCCGAGATGAAAAGTGAGGTGCCCGAGACGCCGATGGTTTTTCTCAAACCCGCGACAGCGCTTGTCGGCAATGATGGCGTCATCCACCTGCCTGCCATGACGCAGGATGTACACCACGAAGTCGAACTGGTTGTGGTGATCGGAAAGGAAGGAAAAAACATCAACGAAGACGAGGCACTCGATCACGTGGCGGCCTACGCTGTGGGGCTGGACATGACGGCGCGGGACATCCAGGCGACTGCCAAGCAGAAAGGGCATCCCTGGAGTGTGGCAAAAGGCTTCGACACTTTTGCTCCGCTCGGTGCGCTGGTGCCCGCCGCCGCCATCAACGACCCGCAGGATCTGGACATCAAGCTCACCATTGACGACGAGGTGCGGCAAGAGGGGCACACGGGCGACATGATCTTCTCCGTAGCCCACCTGATCGCCTACTGCTCTAAAATCTTCACGCTCCAGCTCGGCGATCTCCTCTATACGGGCACCCCGGAGGGCGTCGGCCCCGTCCACAATGGCGAGGTGCTCAAAGCCGAGATCAGCGGCATGCCGCCGCTAGAAGTGCGTGTGCAACGGGATTCTTAGCTTATTGAATAAAACAGGTTTTCTGTTTGCTATCCACTATTTGCTCTATGCTGCTTTCGGCGTAGCGATGTCGGTGGTCGAAAGCGCCGCCACGACCCGTGGCAGCTCATTGGTAATGAGGCGTACGTGGGCGCTCGTGGGGACTTCGACTTCTTCCAACCGTTTGCTGTGCTCGGCCAGCAACAGGGCCCCAAACATCTGACTGCTAGATTTCAGCGTATGGGCGAGGCGGCGGAATACCTTCATGTCGCCAGCGTGGAACGCTTCTTCTAGCTGGGGTACGATCTGGCGGGCATTGGTGAGGTACGAGGAGATGAGTTCGGCCGCGATGAGTGCGTCGCCGTTGCAGAGCGAGGTGCAGAAGTAATCGAGCAGGTCGTGATCGAGGGTTGGCAGATTGATGTTCATTCCGTCGATCTCAACATCCGAGGGCAGGCCCAGTTCATGCATCAGCGCGCTGGCTTCGTCCTGGCGTAGCGGAGCACAGGCTTTCAGTTTGTCAATCAAAATATCTAACTCCACCGGCTTACTGATAAAATCGTCCATGCCCGCATCGAAGCAGTTGTTGCGGTCGATGTCGAGGGCACTGGCCGTCATCGCGACGATACGAGGCCGCTTTTTAGCCGGTATGGTTTCAAGGATGGTGCGTGTGGTTTCCAGTCCGTCCAGTTCGGGCATCTGCACGTCCATCAGCACAAGGTCGTACTGCTGACGTTTGAGTGCATCCAGGACCTCCAGCCCATTGGCGGCAAGGTCGGCACGGTAGCCTAGGCGATCTAGCAGATGGAGCGTCACCTTCTGGTTGATTACGTTGTCTTCAGCCAGGAGGATGCGCAGGGGCAGGGTATGTGCCAGCTTCGGGATGCGCGGCGTAAAGAAGCCCTGCTCGCTCTCTGTTTTTGCCTCGGAAAAGAGGCGGGTGAGGGCATTGTGGAGCAGAGATGGCTTGAGTGGTTTGTAGATCAGCGCTTTAAAATTCGCCGCCTCTATGCGCTCACGCGTATTCTGATCGCACATCGACGAGAGCATGATGAGCGGCAGCGACGCCAACTTTGGGTCCTCTTGTAACCGCTCAGCCAGCCTTACGCCGTCCATTATCGGCATGTAGAGGTCGAAGAGGGCGACATCGAAGGACGTTTCTTCGAGCAGCGCCAGTGCTTCTGCTCCCGACGCCACCTCGGCGGGGATCATGCCCCACTTGCGGGTGAGCGCGACGAGCAGTTTGCGGTTGGTGGCATTGTCGTCCACGATCAGGACACGACGATCCGTGAGGTGCGGCTGGTCAGGTTTCAGGAATACAGGAGCCTGTTGGGTTGCTCGCTCGGCGCGAATGGTGAAATGGAACGTCGAGCCGACGCCTTCTTCACTTTCTACCCAGATCCGTCCACCCATCAGTTCGACCAGGTGCTGGCAGATGGTCAGGCCCAGCCCCGTCCCGCCGAAGCGGCGCGTCGTCGAGGTGTCCATCTGCATAAACGGCTGGAAGAGTTGTTCCTGCGCCTCAGCAGGGATTCCTATGCCAGTGTCGCGTACGGAAAAATGGAGGCGTACCTCGTCAGGCGAGGTGGCACCCTCGGGTACATCGCTGCTGATTTCGAGCACCACTTCGCCAGAAGGGGTGAACTTGATAGCATTGGTGAGCAGGTTGGCGATGACCTGGCGCAGACGGGTCACATCGCTGTTGATCCATTCGGGGGTGCCTTCTTCGATAAAGTAGGCCAGTTCGAGTCGCTTCTCGGAGGCTTTCACCGAAACGAGGTCGAGCGTATCCTCGATAGCAGCGCGG
>DATGCC010000428.1:0-5082 GCA_035312345.1 Rhodothermales bacterium | reverse complement strand
GGCGAGACGATGCGGCAGGTCATTGCCCACGAGATCGGGCATGCCCTTGGTCTTCCGCACAACATGATCGCCAGTTCGTCTTTCCCCGTCGATTCGCTCCGGTCGCCGACGTTTACGTCCGAGTACGGCGTTGCGCCCACCATCATGGATTACACACGGCAGAACTACATCGCCCAGCCCGGCGACGGCGTCACGCGCTTCATTCGCAAGATCGGGCCGTACGACAAATACGTGATCGAATGGGGCTATCGCTGGTTTCCAAACGTGGATGAGCCAGCGGACGAGAAGGATGAACTCAACGCCCTTGTAATGGAACACGCAGGTGATCCGATGTACCGTTACAGCAGCGGCTTCGGCGCGTACAATCCGGATGCGCAGACCGAAGACATGGGCGACGATCCGGTGCTGGCAGGGACCTACGCCGTTGCCAACCTCCAGCGTGTCGTACCCAATCTGGTGGACTGGACAGCAACGGACGGAAAAGATTATAGCGACCTCGACGAGATTTATGGCGAACTGCTGGGGATGTGGAATCGCTACATGAACCACGTCGTAACCGTCGTGGGGGGCGTGTATGTGACGCCGAAGACGACTGACCAGGAAGGCGTAGTCTACGAAGTGGTGCCCCGTGAAGAGCAGGAAACCGCTATGCAATTCCTCACCGAGAACGTCTTCGAGACGCCCACCTGGCTGCTAGAAGATAGTCTGCTGCGCCGCATCGAACATGCCGGAGCCGTGGATCGCATCCGCAGCCGACAAGTCGGTATTCTCAACAACCTGCTCCTCCCGGCTCGCTTGCAACGGCTGATTGAAGCGGAAGTAGTGGACGAAGCCGATGCCTACCCGCTGATGGCCTTTATGAATGATTTGAAAGAAGGTGTGTGGAGCGAGTTGGACGACGCCCGACCGGCTATCGACACGTACCGCCGCAACCTCCAGCGGGGCTATCTGGAGCGGATGGAGTATCTGATGACGGAAGAGCCCGACAGCCGCCTTGCGTTTTTCTACGGATCGGTAGACGTGAGCCAGTCCGACATTCGCCCGCTTGTGCGCGGCCAACTCAAAGACCTGCGCGACGACTCCCGCCGCACCGCACGCCGCACCCAGGATGCCGCCACCCGCTATCACCTCGAAGACGTTGCTGACCGCATCGACGCGATGCTCGACACAGGCTCATGAGTTCTGGAGCCGACGGTGAGTATGGTATTCGGATAAATGAGGATTCCTGCCGTCGAAAAAGCAATCTATACCGCCTCATATGTCAGCTTGCCCGGATGCGTCTCATCGTTCTCCTATTTGTCCTCGCATGGGTTTCCAGTGCTTGCGTTCAGGAAACCAGTGATCCGTTTAATCAGCAGGCACGGACGGTAGAGCCGGATGGTCCTTTTCCGTACTCCGACCTCGTCCGACAATACCTGTCGTACGACGATCCGGTCATTGCGCTCGTCGATGTCAAGATATTCGACGGCGCAGGGCATCTTCCTGCGCCAAACCAAACCATCGTTATAGAGCGGGGGCGGATCGCCGAGGTGGGCCCTGTTGATTCGGTTGCCATCCCTGAAGGAGCCAAGATGCTGCGTTTGACAGGGCGTACGGTCATTCCCGGTCTCATCGGCATGCACGACCACACGCACATGCCGGGCATCACGTTCATGGGATACACGGCCTCTCGCCTCTGGCTCGCCAGCGGAGTTACGACGGTGCAGACGGCCGGTAGTGCCGAGCCGGAAGCCGAGCTGGCGCTGACCCGTGCCATCGAGGCTGGTGAGGCTGTTGGCCCCACGATCTTCCCGACCGCCCCTTATATAACCGGTCCCGGCGGCAATGGCCCGATGCCCAAGCCCGCGACCGAAGAGGAGGCGCGAGCCCTCGTACGCGAATGGTCAGATGGCGGCGCGACTTGGTTCAAGCTTTACCGCCATGTCGAGCCGCATATCGCGGCGGCGGTAATTGATGAGGCACATGCGCGGGGGCGAAAGGTCACAGGCCATTTGTGCTCACTTACCTTCCGTGAAGCGGCGCTGATGGGAATCGACAGCATCGAGCACGGGCTCATTGCGGCCTCGGACTTTGTCGCGGATAAGCCGCTGGGCGAGTGCGTTTCGACACGCCACGCAGCGACCGAAATAGAGATGAGCGATCCACGCGTCGCCGGGCTGATCAACCTGCTGGTGCGAGAGGACGTCACGTTGACATCTACCCTTGCCATCATAGAGTCGCATTTTTCGCACCGCCCGCAGGGAGACGAGCGCACGTTGGCTTTACTTTCGCCCGAGTGGCGACAGCGCTACCAGGGGCGTCAAGCCCGGCTGGCAACAGAAGATGCTGGCACGATGATGACCCCGGAGTTGCTTGCAAAGTTCATGGCGTTCGAACGCTTGTTTGTCCAGGCCGGGGGGCACCTCGTGATGGGGCCGGACCCGGGTCGTCATGTGCTGCCGGGCTATGGCAACCAGCGGGGGTTTGAGCTTTTGGTTGAGGCCGGATTCACGGTGCCCGAAGCCCTGGAAATTGCCACTGCTAACGGCGCAGAGGCGCTGGGAATAGCCCATGAGGTGGGCCGGGTCGCCCAGGGCTATGTGGCCGATCTTGTTATCCTCAACGGTGATCTTGCCGCTGAACCTTCTGTAATCAGAGACATCGAAGTTGTCTTCAAAGACGGTATGGGTTTTAATCCCAAAAAGCTCATTGCGGACGTTCAGGGGCAGGTCGGTTACCGCTAGCCATCTGCTGAGGCTATCAGCAGCAACAGCCTGAGCAAATCAGTGCTCTCCTGCAAGCTGCCCGTGGACACACGTCGGTGACAAGGACGAAGTTCGTCTAAGCCGGTCCCCCGCATTCGCGACTTTATTCTTTAGTGGATGCGAACCACCGAGCGCTGGGCGCTACGGCTGGGACCACCATCTAGCGGCGTTATGGTCAGTCGGAGCAGATAGATGCCACTGGACAATCGGGGGGCGTCGTTCCCGTCGGCAGTCCAGTCAAAGCGGTGTTCGCCTGCGCTGGCAGGGGCATCCAGTAGGCGGGCCACGCGGCGGCCTAGCAGGTCGTACATATCCAGGGTGATGTGGGAGGGCGTTTGCAGGCGGTACGCCACCGTTATCTCGTCCGTGAACGGGTTCGGGTAGCTGGAAAAGAACATCGCTTCGTCAGGCACCGGCGCATCTTCGGTGCCGACCCCGACGGCTGCGGTGAATTCAAAGACATCGTCGGAACTGAGCTTATGGAGCGGGACGAAGAGGAACGTATCGCCCGGTTCAGGCAGGATGGTGGTCTCCGTTGCACTAAACCGAAACTCCCATGCCGGGGCCAACTCGCCCATGTCGTCCTCTTCGAGGATGTACAGGATGTCGCCGTCTCCGGGCAGACCATCGTTGTTGGTGTCATCGAACATGACCGGGCGGCGTTCGCTATCGCTACGGCTGGTGACGGTAAAACGCATGTCCTGAGCGGAAAAGCCCAACATCGCTTCTGACTGGTCGATTACTGATTCCGCTATTGTCAACTCATACTCCTCTTCGGTGGCGAGGAGTTGGACGCGGAGGATGGCAATCCGCACTTCGCCACCGTCTATCGAGACAGCAAGGTCAGTGTCGCCCTCAATCCAGCCCGTCTCTTCCAGGTTGGGCAGGCCCTCCTCGGGATCTTGCACAATGAGCCGGATGCCATCGAACAGCGGGCTCTCAAGCACGCCATCAGAAAAAGGCACATCGGTCAGAACGGTCGTGGAGAGGTCAAGGTCTGTGACCGAGTAGGTTTTTGCTGCCGGGTTGGCATCGTCGAAGGTGATGCGGTAGCGATGCCCCGTCAGGTTTTCGGGTTCGACGAAGTGCAGCGTGATGGTGCCAATGCCTTCGCCCTGTACTTGCTCAGGGGCTCCTTCATTCACCTCGCGCGGATTCTCTTTTTCAAAGACGACCGTTGTCGCAGAGGTGCTACTTGTTCCATCAGTCAGTTCAATGCGCAGTTGGGCCTCCAGCGAGTTAGGCAGGTCCACAAGGGGTACGCTAATCGTCTGAGGATCCCGGCTCGATGACAGCTCGACCGATTGCACCTGTCCAAAGGTGTTTCCGCCATCAATACTGTAAAAAACATGGGCCGTAAGCATACTGCTTTCCGGGTCTGCGGCAAGTACGTCCAGGTTGAGTTGCTGGCTGGTGACGCGAGGATTGAAACGCAGGTTTTCATCGTTCAGGATCAGCGTAGGCGGCGCGTCGCCTGCGTTGTCGATGGTAAACGGTTCGCTCGTGTGGCGGCCATAGATGAAGCCGCGTTCGTTTTGCACGAAGAGTCGGATCTGCGCGAATGGCGTGTCGGCATAGCCTGAGGTATCCAGCGCATAGCTGCCCTCACCGAGGGTAGTTTCATCCACCTTTTGCCAGGAGTTACCATTATCCAGGCTGAGCCACACTTCCACTACATCCGTTGCTGGGCCGGGTGCGATCCAGGTAATGGAATTGGTGCCCGTCCAGACCGCGCTTTGGGCAGGTTGCTCAATGGTAATAGCATTGGGATCCACCAGATATTTGGAGAATAGCCAGTCTGCCAGCAGCGGGTGATCATACCAGACCGTCCACGGACCGTGCCCTCCATCTTCGACGCTTGTCAAGATCAGATTGGCGTGGGCGTTAATAGCTTCGGCCAGCGAATCGAGCGAGATGGAGCCGGGGCAATTGTAGTTGGTGGCAAGGGGAGGTGAACGTCGGCATTCGGTGTAAAGGACATCGCGGCCCAGGTTTTCCATCGCGTAGATAATGCCGCGCGAGCCGGAGGCCGGGACGACCGTATCCGACTCGCCGTGAAAGGCCCAGATGGGCAGGTGCAAAATCTCGTCAGCCTGCGTCGGGTCGGCCCGGCCGCTCATCGGTACGGCGGCTGCAAAACGGTTCGGCAGCCGCGCAATGAGATCCCATGTTCCATGTCCCCCCATCGACAGGACGGTGATGTACACGCGGTTCGGATCGATGTTGAACTCGACTGCCAGCGAGTCGAGGATCGCTAGCGTCGCCAACTCTTCGCTGCTAAAGTCAGATTGGTCAACGCGTTGTTCGGCACTCCACCGTTCATTGGGCGGGA
The DNA here is from genome assembly GCA_035312345.1 of Rhodothermales bacterium. Classification (GTDB taxonomy): domain Bacteria; phylum Bacteroidota; class Rhodothermia; order Rhodothermales; family DATGCC01; genus DATGCC01. Next base: position 6 of record DATGCC010000428.1, on the reverse strand, counting down.
CCTGTG
>DATGCC010000427.1:0-2343 GCA_035312345.1 Rhodothermales bacterium | reverse complement strand
CCAGGCCCGCCTGCTGCACACCGGTTGCAACGGTGAGGACATACGGTTTGAAAAAGCGAAGGGTGATGGAGCGCGCTGTGCCGGGCCGCACATCATACGCTGGCTTCGACACATACGCATAGCCATGCTCTGCCTGGGTTTCTAGCGGAACCAGACCCACATCGCCTTTCACTCGCACCGGAAACACCAACGGCTCACCCTCCCAGATGGCTGATCGTCCGTCCACCACCACCGTCACGCCGGGCGGCAGGGGGTTGCCATCCTGATCGAGGCAGGCTTCGACGACCAACTCGGCATTGGAGCCCAGGCCGCAGCCGCTGAGGAGCAGGAAGAAGGCCAGAAGAAAGGGAGAAAGGGAGAAAGGGAGAAAGGAGGAGAAAGAGGTTGGGCGGTTAGAAAGCCAGGCACCTTGAACCCGCAACCAAGAACCAGGAACCCGCAACCAGGAACCCTGGCTCCGTATCCTGTCCACTATGCACCGTTCCCTATCCACCATCGCTACTGTCCTGTTCGTTTTTTGCCCCGGCGCAGGGCCGGTACGGCGCGTTCGTTGACATCCAGCAACGGCATGCGTTGTGAACGGCCCAGCATGATGATGAGGTACGGCGCAGGCGTGTTTTCGTTGACCGTCACTTCGGTAAGTTGGCCTTCCATATCCCGGTAGCGCGGGTCCGGGTGGGTGGCGACGAAGGTGTAGGTGTTGGGTTCGGGCAGCGTCATCCAGAACTCGCCCTGTTCGTCGGTGGAGACGTAGCCGGTCGTGGGCTCGGTGCTGATTTCTGCGCCGAACAGCGCCGTGCTGTCGGGTAGGATGACCACACCCTGCACGGTCAGCGGTTGTATCTGTGCTGTCTGCTCCGCGCTTTTGCACCCCGGCAACAACATCACCGCGAAGGCGACGAGCAGGCCGGCGCAAACGGTACGCGGTAGAGGCGACAACATGAGATTGGAGGGTAGCGCAGTTTCAGGGGGTGGCTGCTAGGATGAGTCTAAGAGAGTAGGAGCCTGAGAGTCTATGAAAGGGAAAGGGTTAATGTTGTCATAGACTCATAGTCTCTTAGACTCCTAGATTCCTCGTTGCTTATTTCCTTACAAAGTTGAGCCAGAAGCTGTCTTCCTCGTAGGCTTCTACAGCCACGGCGGTGTTGGCACTCCGGTAGGTCTGGAGCAGCGATTCGATGTCCTGGCGCAGCACGGTGAGGGCATGGGTGATCAGGTCGTTGCGGAAGCCCCGATCGCCGAGGTCGATCACCAGTTCCATCGAAATGATACGGCCCAGCACGCGGCCCAACTCGACGAGTTTGCGCTGGGGCAGCTTCAGGTCTACCTGGAAGTCAAGTACCTCTTTAAAGTAATCGGCAGCGCGCGCCGTGATTTTATAGCCTTTGAGGAATTCAAACAAATTATCTTGCTTGGCCCGCCGCATCAGCTTGAGGACGGCCTCGCTGATTTGCTGATACAGGATGTCGTTCGACCCTTCAAAAATCTGGAAGGGGCGGCTGTCCACGGTGCCCCGCCCGGCGATGTGGTTGAGTTGGTAGCCTTTCGCACCCGTAAGCTGGAGCAACGACTGCGAGGCGCTCTGCATCAGGTCCGTCACGACGGTCTTGATGGCGTTGGCTTCGAGGCCGTTTTTCGAGAGGTCATTCTTCACATCGGCATGCTCGCTGCTGTAGGTACACATAGCCGAGCAGATAGTAAACGACGCCTGGAGCCGGGCGATGCGCTGCTGCACCTGGTCGTAGTCGAACAGCGGGAGGTTGCTCACGAGGCGCTCCTTGCAGTGTGTCAGCGCTTCGTCCAGCATGCGTTTGAGAAAGCCCATGCCCATGCCGGGGAACTGCATCCGGCTGCGGTGCAGTAGGTCCAGCATCATCTTGATACCGGTGGACTTGGGCTGGAGCTTCTGTGCCTTCGGGACGCGCACATCGATGTGGTTGCGTCCGTAGGGAATCATGTAGAGGCCCAGGTTATTGAAATATTCTGTGACCTCAATGTGTTGTCCCGGCTCGTTTACATCGCAGACGAAAAAGTCGATGTCGCGCTTGAGGTTGCCATCATCGCCGCGTTCGCGGGCGGTGAGGAGCCAGAAGTCGGCCCATCCTGTAAGGCCACCCCAGTGCTTGATCCCCTGGATGTGGTAGTGTTCGTCCTGTTCGGTGTACGCCGTCTGCATGCTGAGGGCATCGGAGCCGTAATCCGGCTCGGTGATCATCAGTCCGCCCATGTGCTTGTCGCGCAGAAACTTGGTAAATGTCGGCAGCTTGATTTCCTCCTGCCCGTACTTTGCCACTGGTTGCAAGAACAGCGCCCAGTTGATCCCAAACGTCAGCGAGAGCGCCA
>DATGCC010000426.1:0-3501 GCA_035312345.1 Rhodothermales bacterium | reverse complement strand
TAGCGATATTTGGTGCAGAAGACCAAGTGGACTTGGAGTCCATAGATGCTATGGCTACCTCGACGCTGCTTCATGGGCCCAACTTACTGAAAGTCTCGTGCTGAAGCACGTAGCTTTTACTAGCGAGCCGAAACAGTAAATCTCGCCCGTCAAAATGGGCTTCAACGGCGAGATTTTCTTCGTGAGTCGGCTTTGCCTCGTTTCTCCACTCGCTACGCTCGGTCGGAATGACACAGTGGGTAGGTCAAAACGTGAGTTATCCTAAGCAACGCCTGCTCAACTCTTTAGCCCTCATGGCGTTTAGGGTGTGATAGCTGGCCCAACACTAGCATGCATGAGCTATGCAAACCACAACGACCTATCGCTACGTGGATATCCCGCAGCGTTTTCCCGGCGAGATGATTCTGGCAACCCAACGCGACCGGCTGGGCACGTTTGCAAAATGGGTAGCTACCGGGGGCGACATCATCCACGTCAAGATGGGACCGCGTGACCTGTACCTGCTTGCCCATCCCGACCTTGCCAAAGCGTTGCTCGTCACGCAGAATGACGCCTTCATCAAGGGACCGGCCCTGCGCCGAGCGGGTTTTTTGCTGGGCGAGGGCCTACTCAATAGTGAGGGCATGCGCCATCGCCGCCGCCGTAAGCTGGTGCTGCCTACGTTTCACTACAGCCGCCTCCGCGATTATGCCGACACGATGGTCGCGCTAACCGAAGACCTGGCCGCTAGCTGGCACGATGGACAGCAGGTCGACATCGACCGCCAGATGATGCAACTCACCCTCGAAATAGCAGGGCAAACGCTCTTTGGTGCCGATGTCGAGAGTGAAGCCGAAGGAATCAGCCACGCGATGAGTTCCGCGATCCATGCGTTTCAAAAGCTCATGACGAACCCGCTGACGCCGCTCATCATCCGCCTACCCCTGCCCGTTACACTACGCCTGCGTCGCTCTCGTGCGGATCTCAACAAAATTGTCTACCGCATCATCCGCGAGCGTCGGGAGAGTGGCGAAGACCGGCACGATCTGCTCTCGATGCTGCTGACGGCGCAGGATGAGGAAACCGGTGGACGCCTCAGCGATGACGAGGTGCGCGACGAAGTGATGACGCTCTTCCTGGCAGGCCACGAAACCACCGCCAACGCGCTGACCTGGACGTGGTACCTCCTCGCCCAGCACCCAGTGGTCGAACAAAAACTCCACACGGAGCTAGACGCTGTCCTTGGCTCCCGCCGTGCCACGTTCGACGACTTGAAACAGCTTGTCTATACGCGGCACGTGTTCAGCGAAGCGATGCGCCTGTATCCGCCTGCCTGGGCGCTGGGTCGCGAGGCAATCCGCTCGGTAGAAATGGGAGGCCGCACGTTGCCCGACGGAGCCATCGTGCTCCTCTGCCAGTACCTGCTGCACCGCGACCCGCGTTTCTGGCCTGACCCAGAACAGTTTCTGCCGGAGCGTTTTGCGCCGGAGCATAGCACGGAGCGCCATAGGTTTGCGTACCTGCCTTTCAGCACGGGCGTGCGCGGCTGCATCGGTGAACAGTTTGCCTGGACCGAAGGCATCCTTGTGCTGGCTACGCTGGCTCGTCGCTGGCGCATGCACCTTACCTCCAACGAGCCAGTCGGCCTCGCACCGAGCATCACCCTTCGCCCGAACCGCCCCATCCCGATGCATCTGCACCTGTTGAAGTCACCTGTTGCGGCAGGGTGACAGTCGGTTGACCATCCTATGCTGTAGGTTGGCTTCCAACACCTGCACAATCGTGTGCTTTACCCAAACCCAACCTACCTAGCAATGGCAGACATTCTGCACGACTTTCCCATCTTCGCGCCTCCGCAGCAGGTTTTCGAGGCTATCACTTCGCCAGCAGGTTTGGCGACATGGTGGACTACAGAAAACACCGCTGGCGACCCCGTTCCAGGCACCACCTATGAACTAGGCTTTGGTCCCTCTTATCACTGGCAAGCAGACGTCCGCAAAAGTGTGCCCGCATCCGAAATCGAATGGGAATTTACGGAGGCCGATGAGGAGTGGCGCGGTACCCGGGTGGGCTTCCGCCTTGTGCCAGGTGCAGATCGCACACAGGTTCATTTCTATCATACCGGGTGGCCCGAAGCAACGACGTCTTACCGCAACTCTTCCTTCTGCTGGGCCATGTACCTGCGCCTGCTCAAGCGATACGTCGAACATGGCGAAGTGGTGCCTTACAATCAGCGGCTCGCTGTGTGACACCCGGCAACCATGCAAGATTACAGCATGAGGCGCTGTTTACCTAGACGCTACAGATCCACCGCCAGCCTTGGCAATACGCGCGGTTGCCCTTCGAGTTGGTAGACGTACTCGCCAATGCGCCGCGCGCCCAGGTGCAGGTAGAAGCCCTCCGCCTGCGGGTCGGTGTCAATTTCCAGCCAGGTGGCTCCGTGCGCCGCTGCCTGCGTGCTTGCATGGTCGAAGAGCGTGCGGCCCAGTCCCTTGCCCATGGCAGAAGGATGCACCCAGAAATGTTCGACGATTCCTTTGTCGCCGTCCAGCATCAGCGCATAGCAGCCAAGAATGGTATCGCGCTCGGTCGCTACAAAGACAGGGTGAGCACGGATAAAATCGGGTGTGAAGGTGAGATCGTCTTTCCAAATCTCGATCCAGCGCGGCGGGTAGCCCCAGTGGCTTTTGGCTGCATGGGCCAGTGCGGTAAGTGCATCGGCGTCGTCAATGTGAGCGCGGCGAATGAGCATAGCACCCGTCCGTTAGTGGAAAGATTGGAAATATTTGGCATAGCAGGGCAATAGAGTAGCCCTCTCTTCCACAAAATAAAGCACGAACATGTTCAGTCTTATCCAGAGTAAGACTACCCGGCTACCAGTGCTTCCTTCTCGGCCCGGCTCATTTGCTTGATGGCATACTCTCGCCGTAAAGCTGCCCCCCGGTCCGCCACCTTTTCCGCATAGACTACCTCTACTGGCGTACGACTCCTGGTGTATTTCGCACCTGTCTTCTGGTTGTGCTCCTGAGTCCGCCGGTCCAGGTCCGTCGTGATTCCGCAGTACAAGGTGTCGTCATCGCATTGAAGGATATAGATAGTCCACATTGTCCTAATCCGTTGAAAAGTCGCGGTAGCCGAAGTAGTGGAGCACGTATTTCATCTTGGCGGCTTTTTGCTTGCCGAAGCCCGGCAGCTTACGCACGCGCTTTTCGATGGTGGAAAAGTCGGCATCGTCGTTCCACAGGTTGGCAGCGTCGCCGTCATACTCGTCAGCGACGATGGTGGCGACGGCGTGTGTGGTATCGGCCATTTTGTTGGTGAAGCGGTGGACAGCCGGTTTTTCGGCGAAGCATTCGCGGAGGTCGTCGGTGTCCATTGCAGCGAGCTTGTTCATGTCGAGTTGACCCAGGCGTTCATACAGGCGGTGCGGCCCGGTGAAGGCGTATTCGGCACGGACGCGCTGGTCGTAGAGCAGGCCGAGCAGCGCCGCGTTGGGCGTTTCGCGCAGGTACTCGTCGGCTC
>DATGCC010000425.1:0-3546 GCA_035312345.1 Rhodothermales bacterium | reverse complement strand
GGGCGGCAGCAGGCTCAGGATGTACTTTTTGCCCGGCCCCGATGCAATCGAGACGCCGCCGCGCTGCATCTTGCGGTAGCCTGTCACCAAGCCGATGCCGATGGCTAGCACCACTTCGACCAGCCACACGAGCAGCCAGGCCCGCACCGTGGGTTGTAGCCCGGCGGCCACCGCTGCGCCCACCGCCGTCGCGCCCATCGCCACGATGCCCCAGCCGGGCACTGCCGTGAAGGCCCCCGACCGCTCCATCATCTCGCGGATGTAGCGCAAATGCTCGGCGGCGTGGACTTCGGGCGGCTTGGGTTCGGGCACCTGGGTACGGATAGGAGGGCGGTCTTGGCGCATAAGCAATAGTCTTTTTCAAAGCACTTTATGTTGCAAAGTACGCATAGAAAAGGAAAAGTTTCAAGCTGTGACCTTTTTGTGTGTCCAAAACCAGATGCAACAGATGGGCACCTGTCTCGTAGATAATTAGACAATTAACTAAATGTCGAAATGAAAGACCTCTTTAAAGCCCTCAACGATCCTACCCGGCGGGCCATCCTGGATCTGCTCAAGGACAAAGAACTGGCCGCTGGCGAGATCGCGGAGGCGTTCGACATAAGTTGGCCGAGCATCTCGCACCACCTGGAGATTTTGAAGCGGGCCGAACTGGTCACGGCTACACGTGATGGCCGGTTCATTCACTATGCCCTCAACACGACAGTGCTGGAGGATGCGGTGCAGTGGATGCTGGCGCTAATAAACACCGACACGGAGGAGGCACCATGACGTTTTCAAACTGGCTTAAAAAGGATTGGCCGAGTCTGGTCATTCTGGCTGCTCCTTTTATAGCGCTCCCGTTTCTCTGGGCGCAGCTACCCGACCAAGTCCCCATGCACTGGAATATCTGGGGCGAGGTCGATAGCTATGGCAGCAAGACTTCGGGGCTGTTGTTCCTGCCGCTCATCAACATCTTGCTGTATGCCCTGTTGCTGTGGGCACCGACGCTTGATCCCAAGGAGCGGCTGGCGTGGGACCAGAAGCCGTTGCCTGCTTTTCGCTTCTTCATGCCGCTGATTTTTTTGCTGATCCACATTGCCGTGCTGGCAGAAGCGATGGGCGTCGATGCGATGGCAGAGGGCCGGATGGTGATGCTCATCGTTTCGGTGTTGCTGCTCGTCATCGGCAATTACCTTTCGACGATTCAGCCGAATTACTTTGTCGGCGTACGTACGCCATGGACGCTGGAAGATCCGGAGATCTGGCGGCGTACCCACCGGCTTGCAGGACGGCTCTGGGTGACTGTTTCGGCGCTACTCATCGTGCTATGGTTGGTGCTGCCTGGCTCAGTGTGGCGCACGCTCTTTTTTGGTGCCATTCTTATCGATACGCTGGTGCCCCTGGGGTATTCTTACTACCTCTATGCTACCGGGAAGCGAACGTCCAGTGCTTCCTGATCATCCGGCCTACTGCACAGTGGCAGAAAGCGTAATAGCAGGATGGGTGTTGGGCGCTACTACCGCATTCAGAACTTCAAAATCCAGGTCAATTTGGGCAAGACGCGCTCCAGTTTTTACCTGGAGTTGTGTGGTCGTATGGGGAGCCAGGGTGAGAAGATCGGCATGCGCGTGAAAGGTGTAGGGGCTCTCGTTGTGAAGGATAAAGCTCGCCTCCGAATGGTTTTCTAGCACCACATTGAGTACCGACGTATCGCCCTGGTAGGAAGCGGATGCGATGGTGATAGCGGCGTTGAGCAAAGGGCGCACCCATTCCTCTTTACCAATCAATATCTCATCGAACCATACGGCGGTTTGCCCGTCCATAAGTGCTTCTTTCAGGCCTGCCTCTGATCGCTCCGTCGCAAAGACGAGCGTGACGGGCCGGTGCCCGCCGTGGGGCACGTCGTACTGCCAGTCGATGAGGCCGTGGATGTCGGAGGTGCCGATGATGGTGAGGTCATGATCCAGGGCAATCTGCAACGCCTCGTCGGAGTATGAGAGTTCGTTTACCACTTCGATGCCATGCAGTAGGCCTTCTCGTATCAACCGACGGTGTAGATCGGTGAGGCTGGCCTTGCCATCGGGAGTCTGCGCGGTCCACATCGGGTGATTCCAGAAGACGAAAGCGCCCTGTCGTTTTGCTTCTTGAAAGACGGCTACTGAGTCATCCTGAAGCAGCGGGTTGGCATCCTCAAGGAAGATGGCGTTGGCATGCCCCGGTGGCATCCGGCGGGTGATTTCTGATCCTCGGATGACCAGCAGATCGTTCTGATTGCGCGCCTCCACAGCAATGGCATGGGAGCGGTTGCGGTCGGGGTGGGGGATATCCTCTTTGTGCGGCTGGTATTCCAGGTGGTCGGTGATGGCAATGGCGTCCAGCCCATCCCGGAGCGCTTCCTGCACCCGGATGTTGGGCCACACGCTGCCGTCTGAGAAAACGGTGTGGATGTGCAGGTCGGTCACCAGTGTCTGGTAGCCGGGGATATCGGGAAAGTCGATGTGGCGGGCGGCGTGGTCGTGGGGCTGGGCCGTGGTGGAGGCGGTCAGCAACAGCGCGAGGAGGCAGCAAAGGATCAGGTATCGCACGGGTAGCTCAAGGCAGGTGATGGAGGAAGGCCAGTTACTAGGTACAATATGGCGATGACCGAGCCATTAACGAAAGGTTATATTTTCCTGAAGCCTGACTGATGGCAATTACCCGCTCCTGCGTGTACGTGTCTTGTGCGGGTGCGCATGCTTTTCAATAAACTTGATGACAGCGTCCGCTACATCTTTTCCGGTAGCTTGTTCAATGCCTTCCAGGCCCGGCGACGAATTGACTTCTATCACGAGAGCACCATGCTTCGAGCGTAGCAGGTCGACGCCCGACACATTCAGGCCCATGGTTTTTGCGGCCCGCACGGCCGTGGAGCGTTCCTCCGGGGTAATCTTGATGGGCGTCGCGCTGCCGCCCCGGTGCAGGTTGGACCGAAACTCGCCTTCTTTTCCCTGTCGCAGCATCGACGCTACGACTTTGTTGCCAACGACGAAGCAGCGAATATCGGCCCCGCCTGCATCCTTGATGAACTCCTGCACGAGGAACCGCGTCTTCAGGCTACGAAAGGCTTCGATGGTGCTCTGGGCGGCTTTTTTGGTTTCTGCCAACACCACGCCCTTGCCCTGTGTGCCTTCCAGTAATTTGACGATCAGCGGTGCTCCACCGACCATACTGATCAGGTCATCGGTAGCACGCGTGGAGTGGGCAAATCCGGTCACGGGCAAGCCGATACCTGCGCGGGAGAGCAGTTGAAGGCTCCGCAACTTGTCCCGCGAACGGTTGATAGCTACCGACTCGTTCATCGAATAGACGCCCATCATTTCGAACTGACGCACCACAGCGGTTCCGTAGAACGTGACCGACGCCCCGATGCGTGGAATGATGGCGTCGAAGCCCACGAGGTTCTGCCCGTTGTAATGCACGGAGGGGCGGTGCGACGTGATGTTCATGTAGCAGAGCAGGTGGTTGATCACATGTACCTCATGCCCGCGTGCCTCCGCCGCCTCGATCAGCCGCCGGGTAGAGTAG
>DATGCC010000424.1:0-8153 GCA_035312345.1 Rhodothermales bacterium | reverse complement strand
CCGCCGAGGATCGGGTCCGGCCCCGTCTCCCAGAATCGCGTCTTGCAATGCAGCAGCACCTTGCTGGCTGAGGCATAGCTGAGGTTGCGGATGGCCTTTCGTTTTCCCAGGCTGATGCCGTCGATTTGCAGGTGCCGGAGTACGGAGAACGGGATGGTGCAGAGCACGAAGTCGGCGTTGTGGTGCGTGACTTTACCATTCTGCTCGATAGACAGACTTACGCCATCATCGGTGGCACGGATGGCGCGGACCGGGCTGTTAAGATGAATGCGAGAGCCGTGCACTTTCTTCGCCAGCTTCGTCGGCAGCAGGTCCATCCCGCCGACAATCTCTTCGAGCGGGGCACCCGTGCCCACAATCTCGTCGCGGATGAACATGGTGAGGCACCGGTCCCACCACACTTCGAGGCCCGTCGTCGCGCCGATGAGTTCCATCGCGTCGGGACCGGAGAGACGTTCTTTGAGCAGGTCGCCCAGCGATTTGCAATCCAGGTCGGTGAGCACGCCGGAGTAAAGCGTGGGACCGAAAAGCGCTTTCCGTGCCTCATCGGAGAGCGCGCGTAGTTCGCTGCTGACAGCAAAACCGAAGAGGGCTGGGATCACGCAGTCGGGCCCATCCACCAGCTTGCGTTCGTCGTCTGAAAGCTTGAAATGAGGCAGTAGATTTTTCTGAGCATTCTCGATCCGCGTCACCACGCCCCGGATGTCGTACCAGCAATCTTTCTCCTGATGGGATGTCACGAAGGGGCGCAGCTTGAGCTCTAACTCCTTGACGTAGTGGTGCGTGTAGTCGTGCGCCTTCGGGATGCGCATGGCCCCGAACTCGTGGTACTGTCCCGAGTCGAACCGTTTTGTCCACACGCGCCCACCGACCCGGTCGCTGGCTTCAAAGACCTGCACATCATGGCCGAGGTTTTTTAGTTCATAGGCAGCCGCCAATCCTGCCATCCCGGCTCCGAGAATCGTAATCTTCTTGCGCGGACGGTCTTTGTCCTTTTTGCGGATGCGGGTGAGTTGCTTGGCAATGTCTTCCATCGGGGGTGTCTTTATGGTGGATACCTTCCGACGCTGACATAGAGCAGACAACGCGCCGATGCCAGAAGATGCGACACGCTTTTCTTGAAATCAAAATTGGTGGCGTCTTTTTATATCACTTTGCTCTGCTAATCTCAAAGACTCCATTTTCTTGATCGCCAGATCTGCATTTTTGTAACAATTGCATGAAGCCTGTGCGAAGTGTTTAAAAACACTTGCATGGCAGTCGAAAATAAATACAGCCTGAGGAAGTAGAGGAACCTGCATTGACCTACTGCCCCCAACCCGACACCATACAAATAGGTCAGTGTGGTTCCACTCTCAGCGAAAGCTCAAATTGGATTTTATCCAGATAGCCTGACCTGCCATTTACCTGTGCAGGCATCAGGCAGGCTCTTCCTGACGCGCACTTCCTTCAGAGCCCGCAACGCCGCTCTTTTCGCGTGATCGAAGCTTTTAGCCTCTCTGCGCGATAGAGTTGGTGCCCTACCCCCTACCAAAACCGAAGTAGTATCATGCCTAGGAGTTTCTGGCTGGTGCTTCTGCTGTTTATAGCAGGAAGCGCCCATGGACAGGAGTGTGCCTCTCAAACGGGTCATAATGCCACCATTGTCTTACCAAGCAACGTCGTCACAAATCTAACAACCGGTGACGTCATCTATGCACAATACGAGTCACTCTGTGTCGGAGAGGCTATCTATGAGGAAGGAGCATCGATTGCCGTCACGGTCTGGGGCGACAATGACATGACCACGGAGACGGATGGTATTCCTGCAGGCGAGGTCATGTCGTTTGCCGCTCACCGTCCTTCAACCGGGGTCACGCGGGAAGCAGTAGTTAGCTTCGAGAATGGGGATGCAAGCTACGCAGATGATTCCTTCAAGGTCATTCAAGTGTTCACCCTTGATGGGCCGCTGCCGGTTGAGTTGACGGCTTTCGATGCCCTTGTGGACGGAACCGATGTCCGCTTGACGTGGGCAACAGCCAGTGAAACCAATAATGCTGGTTTTGAAGTCGAGCAGTTAATGTTCAACGGGGACTACCGGGTTCTCGATTTTGTCCAAGGACAGGGCACGACGCTGGAGGCACACCACTACACGTACGTGGCGAACAGCCTGGCACCAGGGTCATACCGTTTTCGCCTCCGTCAGGTGGATTTCGACGGCACCTTCGAATACAGTCCCGAAGTGGAGGTCAACGTTGATGTGCCGGAGCGCTTTTATATCTCGCCGCCCTACCCGAACCCGTTCAATCCTCAGACCACGCTCACCCTCACCGCACGGAATCCCGAAGACATTCTGGTCCGCGTCTTCGACGTCCAAGGTCGATTGGTGCAGACCCTCTTCAGTGGCCACATGGCAGCTGGAGAATCGAAAGTGCTTCGGTTTGATGCCGACGCGCTTAGCAGTGGACTCTACTTTGTTAGAGCCCAAAGTTCTTCGCTGGGGAAAACGCACAAGGCTTTCCTGGTCAAATAACAAATGTACAGGCAAGCACATCCGTGTGTTGTCCGTATGGAAGCTATCAAGGTCTGCGCATGCTACTTGGCAATGCTTTTCACCGAAGCAATACCATCGTGCGGGTCTGGCTGAAGTGGGCCGTGGTCATTCGGTAGAAATATATGCCACTGGCAAAGCCTCGCGCGTCGAATGGTGCTTGATGCGTCCCGGCAGGCTGCACGCCATCCACCAGCACGGCGACCTCGCGGCCCAGCACATTGTAGACGATCAGGCGGATGTGCTCCTGCTGCGGCACTGTGAAGGCGATGGTCGTCTCCGGGTTAAACGGGTTTGGGTAATTGTCCTCTAGCACAAAACCCTCCGGCATCTCTGCAACCTCTTCGGTTGCCGTTGCCGTGCAGGCCTCGCCCGTGCTGCTCAAATCGGTGATTCCTTGAAGCCACTCTTGAAAGGCCGTATCCGCTGGTTCGCACAGATCCGTCTCGGAAAAGTCAAACACCGCGAGTTCTTCCAGACTGATGAGACTCATCGGCAAGCTGCCACTGAGGTTGTTATCGGAGAGGTTGAGTTCTTCCAATTCTTCCAACTCGCCCAGGTCATCCGGTACCTCACCGGTGAGGTTATTGCCAGACACATCCAATATCTCCAATTCTTCTAACTCACCCAACTCTTCCAGTAATTCACCTGTCAGTTCGTTGTCAGCCAGATTGAGCCTATCCAGGTTTTCGAGGTCGCCCAGTTCATCAGGAATATCGTCGGTAAAGGTGTTCTCGGACAGGTCCAATTCTTCCAGATTTTCGAGGTCGCCCAGGAAGTCAGGGATCTCGCCAGAGAGGTCGTTAACCGATAGGTCCAGCACCAGCAGGTTCTGCAGGGCCACAAACGCCTCTGGAATCTCGCCGGTAAAAGCGTTCTCAGACAAGTTGAGCACTTCAAGGCTGGTCAGCGCACCCACGGCGTCAGAAATTTCGCCAGACAGGGCGTTGTCGGAGAGATCGAGCACGACGAGGTTTTCGAGGGCTCCTAATTCCTCCGGAATCTCGCCGGTAAGTTCGCTGTCGGCAACGTTCAGCACCTCCAACTCGATGAGATTGCCCAACTCGTCGGGGATGTCATCCGTGAATTCATTTTCGGCCAGATTGAGGACTTCTAACTCAACGAGATCGCCCAGTTCATCGGGCAGTTCGCCAGTGAGTTCGTTGTTAGAGAGATCCAGTTCGTCCAGATCCGTCAAATCGCCAATTTCTTCGGGTATTTCGCCTTCAAGATTGTTTTCGGGCAGGCGAAGAGCGGCAACCCGTTCTCCATCTACCTCCACACCAAACCAGGTAGATACACGCCCGGTAAGCCAGTTGTTGTTATCGGTCCAGTCTGCTCCTCCTGTAGCGTCATAGAAAACTACGAGGGCGAGAGAATCATCCTCGGCCACCGGCTGGGCCTGGGCTGTTTCTCCCAAACCGACGGCAAATACAAGGAATCCTACTATCAGCGCACAGGCAAGTGAGGAGGGGACGGACTTCGATGTAGTACGATGCTGCTCCATGATGGACACCAGGGCTTATTCCGTTGTATGAACCTCCCGATAAGGAGGGTCTTCCTACATAGAGGCAGGAAAAGCCTGAAGAAGTGATAACAGGTGTCCTAAAAATGAGGAACCACGCTCAAAGCCCTGCGACTCGCTTACCGCTCGCCTTCTCGCTCATCGGCTCGGCGTTCATCATCCGGTTGGGGCCGACGTTGTTGTCGATGAGCTTGAGGATGCGGCGGTATTCGTCGGTCCAACTGGCAGGCCGGTGAAGCCGTGGCCTTCCACAGGGTAGACGGCCAGTTCCCAGTCTTCCTTGCCCAGTTCGATGAGGTGCTTCGTGAGACGGATCCTGGACTTCGCCTTTCAAATCAAAGGGGAGGCTTTTCGGGGCTACCCGTTATCGTAGCAATACCATCGTGCGGGTCTGGCTGAAGTGGGCCGTGGTCATCCGGTAGAAATATATACCACTGGCAAAGCCTCTCGCGTCGAATGGTGCTTGGTGTGTCCCGGCAGGCTGCACGCCATCCACCAGCACGGCGACCTCGCGGCCCAGCACATTGTAGATGATCAGGCGGATGTGCTCCTGTTGCGGCAACGTATAGGCAATCGTCGTTTCCGGGTTGAACGGGTTCGGATAGTTGGGCGCGAGGTGAAAATCAGTTGGCACGTTTGTTTTCTCCTCAACTGCTACAGGCACGCCGTTGCCCACCCGCGCTGTGGCGAATAGCCCGGTAGCCGGATCAGTGGCGGTGACGACGAATTCGCCCATTGTGCTGCCCGCCACGTAGACGCCATTCTCGTCGATTTCGCCGCCCGTAGCGCTCCAGGTTGGCGCAATCTCGACCGTGCGGCCGAACTGGTCGAGGCCGAGGGCTGCAAAAACCACGGTATCTTCAGTCACCACTTCGATGGCATCGGGGAGAACGACCACCTGTGCCAGCGCCGCGCTCTCGGCGACGAGGGTGAACGTGGTCGTAGCTACATGGTCGGCGTTGGCCTGCGAGGTAGCAGTAACCTCAACGGTGCTGGTGGTGCCGTTGGATGTGCCTGGGGGAACCGCGACTGCGAGGCGAACTTCTGCACCGGTCGAGTCGTCGAGTGTGGTGGTGAGCGATGTGGGGCCTTGTAGCCAGCCTTCTGTGTCAGCAATGATCAGGTCCAGCACATCGTTGCGGACTTGCCAGTTCTGGACGAAGACGGAGACGGTGTCGGCCTCGCCAGTGGGCAAAAGCATTTCCTCATTTTCAGCAGCGACGACGACCGCGATCATGTCGCCGCGCCATTCAGAGAAGTCAACGCCTGTGCTCACGCCATTGCCGGAGCCAGGGCCTTCGCCGGAGGGGCCGGAAGCATCGCCCCACCAGTTGTCGGTGGCAGTGATCAGCACCGAAGGCGTGAGGTTGTTGAGGCCCATGCCTGCGTTGCCGAAAAGATTGTTGTTGGTAATGCTGGCAGTGCTACCTTGCTCCAGCGTAATCGCGTCGCCTGCGTCGTCGGTAAGCGTGTTGCTTTCGATAAAAGCCTGTGAGGCTGTGAGGTGAATGCCGGTCCCCTGGCCATTGGCGCGCAGGTCGTTGTTGCGGATGACATTCTGCTCACCCAACTCTGCGAAAATGCCTGCTTTCAGGTTCTGGATAATGACATTGCTGATGATGTTGTTCTCTCTCGAATCGTGCAGATCAATGCCCCGGCCTGCGTTGTACGCAATGAAGTTGCCATGTACGTTCACATCAGCAACACCATCAAGGGTGATTCCATTCTCACGGTTTGGAATGAGCAAATTCTCATCAACATCTCCTGTGATTGTGCTGCCGATCTTGTTATCGCTTATCAGGGTAGCGTTTATGCGTTCACCACTGAGGTAGATACCGCTTGCTCCATTGGCTGAGATAACATTTTTCAGGATGGAAGTGCCCGGCGCAGCGGTGATATAAACGCCATGATTGCCATTGCCCAGCGGCAAGAGGCCTGTGATATCTGTACCAATCTTATTGGAAAGAATTGTGTTGTTAAAGCTTTTCTCGACACGAATGCCAAACTCCCCGTTAGCAGCAATCACGTTGTGCTGGATGCGATTCTCGCTGGATCCCACCAGGCCAATAAGGTTATAGGCATTGATGCCTTCTCCAACGAAAATACCGTTGCCGTGATTGCCCAGAGATGCGGTGCCTGCCGCATTGGTCCCGATCTTATTGTGCGTTATTACGTTGCCCGCGGCGAAAAAGAGACTGATGCCATTACCTCGGTTGCCAGAGATAACATTGTCGCGTAGCGTCGTTCCGAAGACGTTATTGAGCCTCACGGCATCGCGTTCGCTACGATTGGGCATGTCCAGTTCGCCGCTGATATCCGTACCAATTTTGTTGGCTTCGATGACATTGTCTCGGGTCAGGAACAGTTGCAGGCCCCAGCGCTCGTTGCTGGCGACCACATTGTTTGTAAAAACCGTTTGCTCGGGTTGTCCATCACCAAGGCTGCCACAGATGCAAGCACCCGAGTCATTGCCCAGGGGTGTTCCTCCATCTCGCTCTACGCCGATAAAGTTGCCGTCTACCAGATTCTCTCTCGCCCATCCATGAATCTCCAACCCCTGGTCCTTGTTAGCCCCCAGCACATTACCCAGCACTCTGTTCCGGCTGCTTTCTCTGTTATCATTGCTATATCGCCCCGTGCCTTCGAGCTTGATGCCCGTCTCGTTGCCGACGACGGTGTTTCGGGACAGGATATTATCCGATGCATAGCGCAGCAAGATGCCGATGCCATTAGTAAATCCTTCCACGACCAGTCCCTGCACCGTGCTACCGCTTCCCTCTTTTTCGATCACGATTCCATCGACAGCAAAGGCCCCAAGCTCCTGCCCGTCAAGATGCACGAGGCCAGCGGCTTGTGTGAGGCCATCGATGATGACAGGTTGCCTGATGGCTGGTAGCGGAGCCGTCAAGCGAATCGTCGGCACGTCCAGGCCTGCAGGAATGTCAAAAGAGATGGATACAGGAACGGGCGGGGTTTTGCCGCTGCTGGAGGCCTTGGCGAGTTGCAGGGCGGCGCGAAGAGAACACTGGGTGCCGACTGTCTCAGGGTCGAGGTCACATACGCCATCGTCTGGCAGTTGGGGCACGCCGTTCTCAACAGGAAAACCGACATCCTCCGCGATGTTGACGCAAAGGCTTTCCTGCTGGCACCCTACGATCTCCACTTCGATGGCTGATCCAGAAACGGTAAGATCTGGAAATGCAGAATTCCTGGCATTCGATACGTACTCGCCACTCTCGATGACAACGTAAGAAGGTCCCGTTGCCCCCTCAATAATCATGAAGACGCCACTGCCTCCCAGATCGCGGCGTCGCCAGTCATAGGTGGTCGCATCGCTGCCGCCCGCGTCATGGTGCAGGACGGTAGTGCCGTTCTCAGTCGTCTGACGCAACGGGACGGAATACTGAGGCGCGTATTGCAAACTACCCTGCCCGACCAACCCGGCCAGCGGCTCCAGGTCACCAAACGTCAACTGGTTGTAGCTCACATTGGCGAAGGTCAGCGCAGCCCCGCTGAGGCTTGGGAGGTTGGTGAGGACATTGGCATTCAGCAGCAGCGTTTCCAGGTTGCCCCACCCCTGGTAGGCTCCTTCCTCGAAAGCCGTCAGCTCATTACCTGCCAGGTTGAGCCTTTCCAGGGGCAAATTGCCTAGCACGGCTGGAATGGTACCGGACAGGTCATTGCTGCCCAACCAGAGCACCGTCAGGTTGGCGAGGTTTCCCAGCGACGTTGGGATGGGACCCGTTAGGCGATTACTCTGCAAGTTGAGCGTTTGCAGGTTGGACAATTGGCTGAGCGACGCAGGAATAGGCCCCTCCAACTGGTTGCCCGCCTGACCCTGAGATCCGCCGAGGACGAGGATTTCCAGGTTGGCGAGGTTGCCGAGCGAAGCCGGAATCGGGCCGGTGAAGGTATGCCCTGGCAGTTGAAGTTCTTTCAGGTTTACCAGATCACCCAGGCTCTCGGGCAAGGTGCCTTCCAGGTCAACATTGATCTGCCGTATGCTGAGCTTCTCCAGCGCCACCATGTTACCGATGCATGTCGGAATCGTCCCGGTCAGCTTGTTCAGGTCGAGGTCCAGTTCGCGGAGCGCTTCCA
>DATGCC010000423.1:0-5493 GCA_035312345.1 Rhodothermales bacterium | reverse complement strand
GCGTACTATACCGGCAAGTCGATTGGAAAGACACCGCTGGCCCCAAGCATCTCGCCCAAGAAGACGTGGGAAGGCGCTATCGGGGGAGGAATAGGCGCGGTGCTGGCGGCGGTGGTGTTGAAGCTGACGCTGTTGGGGTTTCTGGCGTGGCCGCACGTCATCGTGATGGCCCTCATCTGCGGCGTGGTGAGCCAGGTGGGGGATCTCATGGAAAGCCGGATCAAGCGGTCGGTGGGGGCCAAAGACTCCGGTACGCTTCTGCCCGGCCACGGCGGTATGCTCGACCGCTTCGACGCGATGATTCTGGCCGTGCCACTGGTCTTTTTGTACCTGCGCTATGGGGCAGGTTTGTTTGCATGAAGGAACGATGTCACAGGGGCGATGTTATATTTTTCCGCATCGTAAATCGCGCCTGTTATCACCGGAAACCGTGCCAGGGTCATGGGTATTTTTATTCCGAGCCGCAAGGTCAAAAACCGTCGCTTTTCCTACGAACCACGCTTCTACGATCCGAAGAAGGATGAAGACCTGAAGCGCCGCATGCGCGTCAAAAGCAGGGCGCGGCGCAGGCGTAGTCCTGCCGGGTTGCTCTATTTCTTCGCGTTGCTCGTCTTCGCCATCTATATCTATCAGGCGCTAGGATAGTTCGTAATACGGACGTCTCGTTCGCTCGGGTGGCGTACGGCACAGCGGTGGTAAAGGGAGGCGGGGTGTACCGTCTTCTTGCTTTTCTACCCGTTCTCTGTTTTCTCCTTTTTCTACCTCCAAAGAGCGTGTCCGAAGTTTCTACTGATTCAGATCGTGTCATTCAGGTGATGCCCGAGACCCTGGCGAACAAGATCGCCGCCGGGGAGGTGGTGCAGCGCCCGGCCTCTGCCGCCAAAGAGTTGATCGAAAACGCCATCGACGCCGGAGCGGATGAGGTGACGCTGGTGCTGAAGTCAGCCGGGAGCGAACTCATCCAGGTCATCGACAATGGCTGCGGGATGGGGCCCGAAGATGCGATCAACAGCTTCCGGCGGCACGCTACCAGTAAGATCCGGTCTATTGAAGACCTGGAACGGATCCAGACGCTCGGCTTTCGCGGCGAGGCGCTGGCGTCGATCTCGGCGGTGGCACAGGTGGAACTCAAGACGAAGCGCGTCCAAGACGAAGCCGGTCTGCTTCTTCGCATTGATGGCGGTAATGTCGTGACGACCGAGCCCTGCGCGACGCCCAACGGCACCTCCATCGCCGTGCGCAACCTGTTTTAAAACGTTCCGGCCCGACGCAATTTTTTGAAGACGCCCGCCACTGAGTTCAAGCACCTCGTCGAGACGTTTCAGTTTCTGGCCCTCGCCAACCCGTCTGTCGCCTTTACGCTCATCCACGACGACAACGAAGTCTACCGCCTCACCGCCGCGCCGTCAGACGATCCGTACGACGCCCTGCGACACCGCATCCGCGAGTTGATGGGCAAGGAGTATGCGGAGAATCTGATTCCAGTGGAAGAGACGACCAGCTACTTGTCGGTGTCAGGTTTTGTCAGTCAGTCGGAGTTCAACCGTCGGAGCCGGGGGGAGCAGTTTCTTTTTGTCAACGGGCGCTATGTCAAAAACCGCTCGCTTGATCACGCCATTCTGCACGCCTATGAGGGGCTGCTGCCCGACGGCTCATATCCGTTTTACGCCGTTTTCCTACACCTCGACCCGCGCCATGTGGATGTGAACGTGCATCCTACGAAAGCCGAGATCAAGTTCGACGACGAGCGCGGCGTGTATGGCTTCCTGAAAGCCGTTGTGCGTAAAGCCCTCGGTAGTGCTGACCTGACGCCGCTGCTGGACGACGCGCCGACGGAGCGACAGGGATCTGCCATTACGCCGGCGCCCACCTTCGAGGCAGGACGTATGCAACCCATGTCGATCACTCGGGCCGCAGGAAGTGGCCAGGGCACGCCAAGCTCACCAGCCGTTGACAGGTCGCGTGAAGAGGAAGGAGAGCGTCGGTCTTATGCTGCGCCGGGCGAATTGTCAGAACGGCTTTATGCACCGCAGCCTGAGGAAGCCGAGCGCATGCTGGCCTCGGCGGCGATGACAGAGGATGAGGAAGAGAAGCCGGAACGGGCCGAGGGCGAGCCGCTACTCTGGCAACTGCACAATCGGTACGTCCTCACCCAGATTCGCTCCGGGCTGATGATCCTCGACCAGCACGCGGCCCACGAACGCATCCTCTACGAGCGGGCACTCCAGAGTATGAAGAGCGGCTTTGGTATGTCGCAGCAGTTGCTCTTTCCCCACACCATCGATTTCAACCCGGCGGAGTACGAGTTGCTACAAGAACTCGTCCCCGACCTCCGCTCACTCGGTTTCGACCTTGAACTCTTCAGCGGGCGCTCAGCCGTAGTGCGTGGCGTCCCCGCCGACATCCGCCCTGGTGACGAACGACGCATCCTGGACGACATTCTAGAGCAATACAAGAGCTACCAGAGCGAGTTGCAGATCAAAGGGCGCGAGAATCTCGCAAAGAGCATCGCCCACCGTAGTGCCATCCGCACAGGCTCCAGGATGTCCGCCAAAGAGATGCGGATGCTCATCGACCAGCTTTTCATGTGCGAGATGCCCTATGCGTCGCCCCACGGACGCCCCACGATGATCAAGATTTCTATCGAAGAACTCGACAAGCGGTTTGGTCGGAGAAGCGGCTAAGAGTCTGGGGGCCTACACGTCTAAGAGAAGAGCAATGAATCCATCAAAGGCTTTTGCCTGGACTCATTGATTCATAGGCGCTTAGATTCGTCCAGATTCTTCAAGCAGGTAGTCATTTAGCGCTGCTCATGGACTGATAGCATGAAAGACGCCGAGAAAGTGCTATGATCGTAGGATACAGGCTATGAGTGCGGGCATTCCGCTGGAAGAACTGTGCCAGGGCTTGAAAGCCTCGGATCGGTCGGCTTTCGAGCACCTGTTTCGCCTGTTTCGGCAGGATCTGCTGCGCTACGTACAGTCGATCGTGCGCGAGGGAACGGTGGCGCATGATCTGGTGCAGGATGTCTTTGTATCGCTATGGGGCCTGCGCGAAACGCTCGATCCGTCGCAGCCGCTCAAACCCTACCTCTACCGGATGGCGCGCAACCGGGCCTATCGATACCTGCGCGACGAACGTATTCATGCGGAGAAACATGTGCTCGTGCAGCAGGGCGTCGTTGGGCAGCGGCCTGCTGTCGTCGAGCCAGATGCACGATTTGAGGAAACGGTCTTGTGTCAGCAGCTTCATGTCTGGATTGCAGATTTGCCAGAGCGACAGCGGGAAGCGTTGGTCTTGAGCCGATATCATCATCTCAGCCATCAGGACATCGCTGCCCTGATGGATATTTCGCCCCGCACGGTAAACAACCACATCATGCGTGCGCTGACCGCCTTGCAGAATCACATTCGGGCCTTCGAGCCAACGCTACTGGAGCCATGAACGATAACCACCAGGACCTACCCCCGGCACTGCGCGAGGCCCTTGAGGGGCAGCCTGACGCGGCACGCAAGCAGGTGGAGCAGACGTGGCATCTGCTTGGCAAGGCTGAGCCGTCCGCGCTCGATGTGCCCGATGACGATGCCGCATGGGCCGCATTGCAACCGCAGCTTGACAGCGAGCAACCGCCTCGCCCGAAGCACCTTGCGCTTGATCGGATAGCACGGCGACCCCGCCGCCGGTGGTGGCTGGGGGTGGTGACCGGGATGGTCATCGTAATGCTGGTGGGATGGGCATGGTGGCAGCAACAGGTTACCGTTATTGCAAGTCCCGGTGAACAGATTACGATGATCTTTCCCGATGGATCGACTGCGGTACTGAATAGCGGGACCCGCATGCGGTACGACCGTCGCTTCGAGTCGCTGCCCTTTTTTGCTGCCCGCCAGCGGCGTGTGAAATTAGAAGGCGAAGCGTTCTTCGAGGTGGTTTCCGCGGATCGTCCTTTTGTCATCGAGACGTTCAATGCGCAGGTAGAAGTGCTGGGTACCGCCTTCAACGTTCGGACACGGCGGGCAACCCTGGATCAGGAAACAAGGGTCACAATGGTGGAAGGGCAGGTGCGCGTCAGGGCCCGTGTAAATCCAGATCATACCATTATGCTGACCGAAGCCGGTCAGGAAGCCCGCATCGCGCCCGGAGCCGTAGGTCAACAGCAACAGCCTTCTCCGGTCGAGGCGCTCGACCATGTGCTGGCGTGGCGCACGCAGGGGTTTGTCGTGGTAGATCGGCCTATTGCCATGATTCTAGCTGAAGTAGAACGGCGGTATGCCCTGGAGATCGAGCCGGATGAAAGTTTGGTTCTGACGGACTCCATGAGTTTGTTCTATCTGCGCGGTGCTACGCCTGAAAAGATTCTCCACGACCTTTGCCTCAACCAGGGATGCACCTATCGCAGGACGAGCAGGGGGTTTGCCCTGGCTTCCAGTCTGCCGTAACAGAATGTCTAACGCGGGCACATAGAAGAACCTCTGTCTCTGAGCCACTGCAGAAATGATGCGATTTGCGATACTGCTTTGCTCGATCGTGATAGCCTGTTTCCCCGCGCAACACGCTGAAGCGCAGGGGACGGCAGAACCGACGTACACGCTGATGCTACGTGGGGTGCCGATGCGGCAGGCCCTGGAAGAACTCGCACGATCCACGAAGATGGATCTGGTCTATTCAACCAGCTTGGTTTCCGATAGGCAGGTGTATTGTGACGGTCGGAACGCTGCTCCGGAAGCGCTGCTCCGCTGC
The DNA here is from genome assembly GCA_035312345.1 of Rhodothermales bacterium. Classification (GTDB taxonomy): domain Bacteria; phylum Bacteroidota; class Rhodothermia; order Rhodothermales; family DATGCC01; genus DATGCC01. The sequence goes on along the minus strand of DATGCC010000423.1, from coordinate 756 downwards.
ATCCTCAAGGACTCAGGGCTGGACTACATCCGCTCCTCGTCGGGTGCCTATGTCCTCATTCAATCCCCTGAGCGAGCACCCCGCTATGGCTATCTGTCGGGCAGTGTGGTGGATGACGTGACGGGGGAGCCCTTACCCTATGCGCATGTGCTGCTCGCCGATGCCGCTACGGGCACGACCACAGACGCAGCAGGCTTGTTCAGCTTTGCCACCGTGCTGTCGGGCATGCAGCGCGTTGTGGTCACCTATGTGGGGTATGAGAGCGTAGTTGACAGCGTGCGAATCGCGCATGGAGCGACCGAGCAACTCCAGCTTGCCCTGCACCCGCACGAAGTAGCGATGGCCCCGGTCGTCATTGATGGTTTGTCACAACGCCTGCCCTCTGCCGATCTGGGGCTTGGTGCATTGCACCAGCGTGATTTGCAAGCACCCACCACGACCGGTACGCCTGATGTAGCCCGTGGCGCAGCGACGGTGATGGGCGTGGCGACGCAGCAACCGCTGGCCGATCTCCATATTCAGGGCGGAGCCAGTGGGGAGCATCTGACGTTGCTGGATGGGGTGCCCGTACGCGATCCGGTGAGCCTGGGGCGGCACCTGGGGGCGTTCAGCCCGCTGGCCCTGCGACGCATGACGGTGCACAAAGCCGGTTTCGGAGCAGAGGCGGGAAGCCACTTGTCTGGTGTCATCGCCGTGGAGCAGGATGTAGCAGGGGTGGAGCAGAGAGAAATGGTGGTGCAGGTGGACCCGGTGAGT
>DATGCC010000422.1:0-5299 GCA_035312345.1 Rhodothermales bacterium | reverse complement strand
CACTCTACATTCCTTGTTCGATATTCTGCGGTTCAAAAAGTTGTTTAACGGCGGGTTTGGTTACCTTGCCCATCACGTTGCGGGGTAGTGTATCCAACATAAGGAGCCGGGTCGGGACTTTGTAGGGGGTGAGGCGCTCTTTGGCCCAGGCGCGGAGGGCATCGAGCGTGAGCGCGGCGTCGGTGGTGCAGATGACGGCGGCGCAGACCCGCTCGCCCCACGCCGCATCTGCGACACCCACCACAGCACATTCGCGGATAGCGGGATGCGTTCGCAGCACCTCTTCGATTTCCAGCGCCGACACCTTCTCGCCACCCGTCTTGATAATATCGACGGAGTTGCGGCCCAGGATGCGGTAGTAGCCATCCTCGCACATCGCCATATCGCCTGTGCGGAACCAGCCATCGGCAGTGAAGGCGTTGGCAGTAGCATCGGGGCGCTGCCAGTATTCGAGGAAGACGTTGGGGCCGCACACCTGAATCTCGCCGGGCTGACCTTCGCCTTCGACGCTGTCTTCATGTTCATCCACCAGACGAATTTCGACGCCAGGCAAGGGAAGGCCGACGAAGCCGGGCCGCCGCTCGCCTTGCAGCGGGTTCGAGAGCGCCATGCCGATTTCCGTCATGCCGTAGCGTTCAAGCAAGCGATGCCCGGAAATCTGCTCCCACGTTTCCAGCACACTCACCGGCAGCGCCGCCGAGCCGGACACCATCAGCCGCAACCTCCGGCACGCTTCAGACCAGCGTTGCTGCGTCGCTTCGTCAGCCGCTTCCCACGCGGCGATGAGGCGGGCGTAGATGGTAGGCACGGCCATAAACAGCGTCAGCGGCTGTGCGGCAAAGCGGTGCCACACAGCCTCGGCGTCGAACTTCGGCAGGACCTCGCAGGTGGCCCCGGCCCACAGCGCACACAGCAGCACGTTGACGATACCATGAGTATGATGCAGCGGCAGCACAAGCAGGATGCGGTCATTTTCGGTCCAGCCCCATGCCTCAATCAGCGCCGTAATCATGGCGGCGATGTTGGCGTGCGTGGTGACGACGCCTTTGGGCCGGCTCGTCGTGCCACTTGTGTACAGGATCATCGCCCGCCGCGCCGGATCGACATCAGGCAGGTCGCTTTTGGCCGTGGTGAGCGCGTTGGTGGTGAGCACGAGGCGTAGCCCGCGTGGCTCGGCAGCCGGAAACACCTTTTCCCCAAAGTCAGGATGCGCGACGATGATGGATGCTTCCGTGTCATCCAGCACATATTCGATCTCTGGTAGCGGATGGCTCAGGCATATCGGCACCGCGATGCCGCCAGCCCGCCAGATGCCCCACAAGACAGCGGCATAGTCAAACCCCGGCGGCACCATAAATGCCACTCTTGCCTCGTCCAGATCCGTCTGCTCCTCCAGCAAAGAAGTTGCCGCACGGTGCGACGCATCAAGCAGATCCGCGTAGGTGTGTGGCCCGGCCTCGTCGTGGATGGCGGTTCGTGTTGCATAAGAGGCGGCTCGTTCTATCAGGGACAGCGGCATGGTTGGGGAAGAGGAAGAAAAGTTCGATTGTCGAAGTTCGATTTTCGAGGGGTGCCATCGGTCAAACAGGGTGCCCGTAGGGACGGACCAGCGTGTCCGTCCGCTGTGCCCGCATGTCCATCACTCATTCCGCAGCAACCGGCTCGCGGCGGCGACGCATCAAGACATAATACACAGCAAAAGAAACCAGCGCTGCCGAGAACCAAGCCCCGTTGAAAAGGAGCACGAGGCTTGGAATGATCTTGCCCAACAGCGCCACCCCGATGCCTGCCACCAGCGCGATGAGGGCGCTCCGGTTGAAGCCATTGGCGTAGGTGTATGTGCCACGCTCGTGGTAGAGATCCGGTAGCGAAAGCGTCAGCCGCCGCAGCACCACGTAGTCGCACAGCAAAATCCCACCGACGGCTCCGAGCAGACCCGAGTAGCTGATGAGCCACGTCTGGTACATGTCGAGCAGGAGCCACGGCATGATAATAATGCCGCTAAATCCCGCGATGAACCCACCGATCCGAAAGCTGATCTTCTGGGGCGCAACGTTCGAGAAGCTGATAGCCGGGGCGACGACGTTGGCAGCGATGTTGGTGCTGAGCGTGGCGATGACGAGGACGAGCATCGCAAGCAAGCCCAGCAGCGGACTCCCGGCGTCTTCGGTGAGGCGGGCCAGCAGATCGACGGGGTTCCAGATAGCCTCGCCGTACAGGATGAGCGTTGCGCCCGTCACTGCCACGCCGATGAAGGCGAACAGCGGCATCGTGGACAGCAATCCCACCGCCTGCCCGACAGCCTGATCCTGCTGGCTCTTGGCGTAGCGGGTGAAGTCGGGGATGTTGAGCGAGAGCGTGGCCCAGTAGCCGACCATCGCCGTGAGCCAGGGAAAGAACAGCGTGAAAAGAAACGGCCAGAACGACAGATCTTGCTCGGATTCGATCAACTGATTCGACTGGTCGAGGATCGCGCCGAGGCTGCCCACCTTGGCGATGGCCCAGCCCAGTAGCGCGAGGCCCATCAGCACGAGGAACGGAGCCGCAGCGGTCTCCAGCCACTTGATGCTCTCCGTCCCCGCCCACACGAAATACATATTGATGCACCAGAACAGCAGGAAGCTGAGGTAGTGCGGCAGTGTGTAACCCATGAATGTTGCATCGCCGCCCAGCCCGTTCCAACCCTCCCACAGGATGCCGATGATGACGTGAATCGCCAGTCCGCCGATCCACGTCTGGATGCCGAACCAGCCGCACGCCACCAGCGAGCGCAGCAGCGAGGGTATATGCGCCCCGGTGATGCCGAACGAGGCGCGGGCGTAGACGGGAAAGGGGATGCCGTACTTCGTCCCGGCGTGCGCATTCAAGATCAGCGGCACCAGCACGATGGCGTTGCCGAGCAGGATCGCCAGCAGGCTCTGCCACCAGGTCATCCCCGCCTCGATCATGCTGGAGGCGAGCATGTACGTCGGGATACACACGCTCATCCCCACCCACAGCGATGCGATGTGCCAGCGGTTCCATGTTCGCTCCGCCAGCGGCGTCGGCGCGAGATCTGCGTTGGTCAGGCGGTTGTCGGGAAGGGTTTCGGGCTGGTTGATCATAATGGCCGGGCAGCTACGCCCCGCCGGGGCGTAGCTGCGGATATGTTTTTAATGGCTCCCCCGCGCCCGTGCCGTCGCCCGCGTCAATACATCCTCCGACAAAACACGGGTTAAATGGCGTCGATATGCAGCAGAGGCGTGGATGTCAGCAGGCGGATCGATATCACGAGCAGCGGCTTCACTAGCGGCACGGAGGACATCTGCTGAAGGCATTTCTTCTGATAATAGATGATAAACAGCGTGAACGTCCACTGGTCCTTCGCCCACACTCAACAGCGTGAGGCGGGCGTGCTCACAGCGGCCCTGTGCATCCAATGCGACGACGGCAGCAGCTCCGACGAGCGCATAATCCCCGTGACGGCGGGCCACCTCGCGGAAGGCGCAGCCGGTACGGGGCAGCAGTGGGGCAAGGGCGATTTCGGTGAGAAGTTCGTCCGGTTCGCGCGCTGTGGCAAAAAGGCCAATGAAAAAATCACGAGCGGCAATCCATCGCTCGCCACGCTGGCTTTGCAGCCGGAACTGCGCGTTGAGGGCGAGCATCACGGCGGGCAGTTCTGCTGCCGGGTCGGCGTGGGCAATGCTGCCGCCGAGGGTACCCCGGTTGCGGATCGGCGGGTGGGCGATGAACGGCATCGTCTCGTGCAGCAGCGGAGCGTGTTCGGCGACCAGCGGGCTAAGCTCGGCGCTACGGTGCCGCGTCATCGCACCGATGTGCAGGCCCCCATCCTCCGCCGAACGGATGAAAGCCAGATCGGGAATCCGGTTGATGTCGATGAGCACGGTGGGTTGGGCGAGCCGGAAGTTCATCGTCGGCACGAGACTCTGGCCGCCTGCCAGGATGCTGGCATCGTAGCCGTACTTCGCCAGCAAAGTCAGTGCCTCGGCGGTCGTTTCGGGCGCGTGGTAGTCGAACGGCGGCGGCTTCATGCAGCACCTCGTGCTTCCGGGTGCGTCAACTCAAACAGCCGGTTCGGACTCAGCGGCATCTCGCATATCTTCAAATTATGACCGCCCAGATCGACATCGCCCAGCGCGTCTTCGATAGCCTGCGCGAAAAGCGCACCGACGGGGATGGCACCGGCCTCACCGGCCCCTTTCACGCCCAGCGGATTCAGCGGCGAGGGCGTCTCGATGTGGTCCGTCTCCATGTGCGGCACATCGGTAGCGGTGGGAATCAGATAGTCCATGAACGAAGCGTTGAGCAGTTGTGCCTGATCGTCGTAGACCAGTTGCTCGTAGAACACGTTGCCGATACCCTGCGCCACGCCGCCGTGAATCTGGCCTTCCAGAATCAGCGGGTTGATGACTTTGCCGCAGTCGTGGACGACGACGTAGCGCTGGATGTCTACCAGCATCGTCTTTGGATCGACTTCGACGATCATGGCATGGACGCCGTTGGCCGTCGCGCCGCGTTCGGGGCCGAAGTAGGACGTGGCTTCGAGGCCGGGTTCGGTGCCGGGTTTCACCGCGCCGCGCAAGGGGTTGGCCTGCGTCGCCAGATCGCCGAGGTCGATGCCGCGTTGCGGGACGCCTCGGACGAACACGCGCCCATTTTCGAGCACGAGGTCTTCTTCTGCCACTTCCAGCTTTTCACCTGCCAGCTTGAGAATCTTCGTCCGCACCGCTTGTGCAGCAGCATGACAGGCGTTCCCCGCGACAACTGCGCCTCGGCTGGCAAACGTCCCCGTGCCCCAGTGGAAGGTGTTCGTGTCGCCTGTCACCACGCGCACCTTCGTCACATCCACCCCGAGCAGATCGGCCACGACCTGCGCGAACACCGTGAAATGGCCCTGCCCCTGTGTGCCTACGCCCGTCGCCACGCTGACGGTGCCGGTTGGCTCCACCGTGACGCGGGCTCCCTCATACGGCCCGATGCCCGTGCCTTCGACATATGAGACGATTCCGATACCCACATAGCGACCTTCGGCGTGGAGGCGGGGCTGTTCTTCGTTGATGAACTTCTCGTAGCCGATCATTTCAGCGGCGCGGGCCAGGGCCGGGGCGTAGTTGCCGCTGTCGTAGACGAGCGGGGCGAAATCCTGGAAGATGATCTCATGGTTGTGCGGGAAGTCGTCGGGCGCGAGGTAGTTGCGGCGGCGGATCTCGACGCGGTCAATGCCGAGTTCCTGGGCGGCGAAATCGAGCAGGCGTTCCATCACAAATACGCCGTGCTGCCGCCCTGCCCCACGGTAGGG
>DATGCC010000421.1:0-4368 GCA_035312345.1 Rhodothermales bacterium | reverse complement strand
GGATGCCGAGGGCCGCGTGTTGCATACACTTGCGGACGGTTTTGCACAGATGCGCTGGGCCGAGACATCAGAAGACGCTTTGCTGATATCGAGGCGTGAAGTCATGTGGTACGATCTGACAACGGGCCAACTTCGCCACCGCCAGGCGGCTTCGAACCGGCAGCAGCGATGGATCGACGCGGTGTTGTCAGCGGATGGGCAGCAGGCCGTGCTGCTGGCCGCGAAAAGTGTGTACGCGAACGGAGGTTTTGAATACCAGCAGGGCCGCCTCTACAGCCTCAATGCAACCGGAGATCTCCGTGTCATAATCCCCGAGGAAGCGTCCAGCACCCGCCTTGCCCTCATGCCAGGCGCAGATCACTTCAGCCTGATCCGCGACGACCAGACCCGGCGCTACCGGTGGGAGGATCTGCGATGAGTGCCTCGTTGCTGACGTATAGACCCTGGATTGAGAGAAAGGGAGAGGGAAAAACATCTTGTCATTCCTCTTTCCCCCTTTCCTCCACTCTCCCATTTCTCTTGCTCCTCCTGATGTTTTCTCAGCAGGCGGCGGCGCAGACGCAATATCCCTGGCCGGTGCCGCCTTTCGATCAGCAGCATGTCATCTCGGGCGTGTTTGGGGAGTACCGGGGGCCGAGCAATCCCCACTTCCACGATGGGACGGATGTGCCGCACCCGGACGGGCAGCCGATTTATGCCGTTGCTGATGCCAGGGTGACGGACATTGATCCGAACGGGATCAATGCGTACGTGCGAACGGAGCGGTTCGCGTACGTGCACGTGGTGCCCAATCCGGGGTTGGCGCTGGGCGATTCGGTGTTTGTGGGAGAGACGATCATCGGTACGGTCGTCAGCGGGCAGGGGCATGTGCATTTCAAGGATGGATTACCCGGCTCCGAAATCAATGCCATCCGCCCCGGGGGAGGGTTCATGCCGTACGATGATCCGTGGCCACCGGTCGTCTCGGATGTGCGCTTCAAATTGCAGGAGACCGGACAACGTCTTGAGGCGGACGCGCTCACAGGCGGCGTGGAGATCACCTTCCACGTTGAGCAGGTCAACGCGCCATCGGGCAGCACGGGGGCCGGGTTCAACAACGGGGCCTACATCGTGGGCTACCGGGTGCTGAGCCGCGACCAGCAGACCGTCATTCATCTACCCGGCGATGATGGCGTGCAGTTCCGGTTCGATACCATCCCAAGCGACGCCTATGTCCATTATGTCTTTGATCCCGATCAGGCGTCTACTTCGCGCCACGTCTACCGCGTGACCAACCAGCTTACCCAGCTTGATGTGTGGGATACCTCCGAAGTGCCGCCGGGCGACTACACGGTAGAGGTTTTTGCGGAAGACACACGGGGCAACCGGACAAGCGCCTTTGTGGATGTAACCGTGACCGACATTGACATCAGCCCGCCGCCCGCGCCGACACTGCTGGCTATCACCCAGGAGCAAGGACTACCAACAGCAATGTGGACCGGTAGCGAGGCAGATGATCTGGCCGGTTTTCGGGTTTATGGGTCTTCCGATCTCAGCAACTGGTTGCCTGTTTTGAACGAAGCTGAGGTGCCGGGCGACACGCGATCTGCTGTGTTGCCGGTAGTGGACGGGAGCGATATTTACTATTACATCGCTGCTGCTGACTCGACCATCCTCGCCAATGTGAGTAGCCCGAGCGATGTGTATGGGGTGGCAGATATGGGCAGCAGTTCGCATGTGCTCATTGTGGATGGCTTCGACCGCACCGAAGGTTCGGGAAGCTGGAACGAGCCAGTGCATCCTTTTGCGGCGCTACACGGGCAGGCCCTCGGCGCTGCCCACTACAGCTTCGACACCGTCGCTAACGAGCAGGTCGCCAGCGGAGCCATCGACCTGGCGGCGTATGATGCCGTCGTATGGATGCTGGGCGACGAATCGACAGCCGATGAAACCTTCTCGGCAACCGAGCAGCAGGTCGTTCGTGCGTATCTGGACGGTGGCGGGAAGCTTTTCGTGAGTGGCTCTGAAATTGGATGGGATCTGGGATCGCGGGGATCGGCAGCGGACAAAGCGTTCCTCAACGACTACTTAAAGGTCAATTACGCGGGCGATGATTCGGAAAGCTACACCGTCGGCGGCCTGGAAGGAACGTTGTTCGAGGGGCTGGCTTTTGGCTATGGCACCTCGCCTTACACCGAAGACTGGCCCGACTACTTCACGCCCACGGCGGGCGGCATAGCCATTCTGCGCTATGGCAATGGACGAACGGCAGGGGTGGCTTACGCAGGCACATTCGGCGCAGGCACCACGCCCGGTAAGGTCGCTGTGCTTGGCTTGCCTTTCGAGACGATTAGCGGGAGCAGCACCCGTGCAGACGTGATGCAGCGCATCATGGCACAACTCTTCGGGCAGCCGACACCCGTGGAAACCGTCGATGTGGTGCCAGAGCGCTTTGCGTTGTCGGCAGCGTATCCCACGCCGTTCCGCGATGTGCTGCATCTGGAACTGAGCATCCCGCAGATCCGGCACGTTCGCGTCGTGGTCTACGATGTGCTGGGCCGTTCCGTGGCGAGGATCTCAGAGGGCATGCTTTCCGCAGGCCATCATAAACTTACATGGCAACCGGAAGGGCTGGCACGCGGCACCTACTTCATCCGGCTCGAAGGCAATGGCGTCACCGACACCCGCACCGTTACCTATCTGCGTTGACAATTCGTTAACCATGGAATAATAGTGGCATAATGCATGACAGCAGCAGGCGGAGTTGTTTAGAGGCTTCCCTGATCCATTCAGCAAGCCTGCTCTGTCATGATCCTTTTGCTACGACGTGCCGTTCTCTCTGCGCTTCTTCTGGTGGCGTTCTTCTCTCTGCCACACTTCGTCCTGGCCCAAAACGGAACCGCTCTGGAACTCCTGGGACGGTACGAAACAGGTCTCTTCGATGAAGGCGCTGCTGAGATCGTCGCCTACGACGCACCTACGCAACGGCTCTTCTTTGTCAACGCCGAAAGCAACGATGTCGTCGTGCTCGACATCAGCGATCCAGCCAATCCTATCGAAGTGTTCACGCTGGATCCGAGTGACTATGGCAATGAGGCCAACAGCGTTGCTATTAGCAACGGGCTCGTGGCGGTTGCCGTTGAAGCCGATCCGTCCCAAGATCCAGGGCAGGTGGTGTTTTACGACACCGATGGCAATGCGTTGGCGCACTACCCGGTGGGAGCGCTGCCCGATGCGGTGGTCTTCACGCCGGACGGTACCAGGGTGATCGTCGCCAACGAAGGCGAGCCGAACGACGACTACGATGTTGATCCCGAAGGCAGCGTGAGCATCATTGATATCTCGGCGGGGGTCAACAGCGGCGGCGTCACGTCGGTCGGGTTTGCAGATTTCAACGCTGATGGCAGCCGCGCCAGCGAGTTGCCTGCCGAGGTGCGTATCTTCGGCCCCAACGCTACCGTGGCACAGGATCTGGAGCCGGAATACATTGCTGTTTCGCAGTATGGCAGTATGGCTTACGTGACCTTGCAAGAGAACAACGCCCTCGCCATCATTGACGTGGAGGCAGGCACAGTGCAGGAAATCGTCTCCCTCGGCTTCAAGGATCACAGCCTCGCCGAAAACAGGATAGACGCCAGCAACCGGGACGACGCGGTCAACTTTCAGACGTGGCCCGTGCTGGGCATGTACCAGCCCGATGCCATCGCCGCCTATTCCCACCAGGGCACGACCTATCTGGTGACGGCTAACGAAGGCGACGCCCGCGACTACGACGCCTTCAGCGAAGAAGAGCGCGTCGAGGATCTCACACTGGATCCAGACGCCTATCCCGATGCGGCAACGTTACAGATGGAAGAAAACCTGGGTCGTCTCAATTCCACCACTGCCACGGGCGACACCGATGGCGACGGCGATATCGACCAGATTTATGCCTATGGGGCGCGCTCTTTCTCAATCTGGACGGCAGACGGCACGCTCGTCTACGACAGCGCCGACGACTTCGAGCGCATCACCGCCGAGCGCTTCCCCAACGAATTCAATGCCACCAACGACGAAAACGACACCTTCGACAACCGAAGCGACGATAAGGGGCCAGAGCCAGAAGGCATCGTCCTTGGCACCGTCGGAATGCGTACGTATGCGTTCATCGGGCTGGAGCGCATCGGTGGCGTGATGGTCTATGATGTGACGGATCCCCTTGCCCCGGTTTTCCTCGACTACGTCACCAGCCGCGACTTTACAGGCGATGCCGAAGCCGGAACAGCGGGCGACCTCGGCCCGGAAGGGCTGGCCTACATCCCTGCCGCCGACAGCCCCAATGGACAGAATCTGCTCGTCGTCTCGAACGAGGTCAGTGGCAGCGTCGCTATTTTTGCCTTCACTGCCACG
>DATGCC010000420.1:0-4060 GCA_035312345.1 Rhodothermales bacterium | reverse complement strand
CGTAGAGGTCGCGTACGGTGCGAAGATCAGCCAGATCTTCTTCAGGCAGGGTGATTTGGTAGCGATCTTCGAGGGCGATAGCAAGGTGTACCAGATCCATCGATTCGGCACCGAGATCGCCATACAGGTGATCGTCTGGTTGCACCTTGGTCTGGCCCAGTTGCAGGGCTACCATGTCCAGAATATCGTTTAGTGTCATGGGTTTCTTAGCAGTTCGAGCAGGGCATGCACCAGCGATTGGGCCGCCGCAGCATCCATGTCATTGCGCATATACATGAAGTCCAGGTGCAACTGGCCGCGGAAAAGATGCCCAAAGGCAGACCACTCGGGGCTAAGGCGATTCGGGGTAATAAAGCCATGCACATCGGTTACTTCAATGGAGCCATATGTGGGCTGAAGCTTGACGGGCCCGACATAGCTCAGCGCTGCGGTGGCCATGCGATCATTCTGCGTACGTAGGGCCTGTTGCATAATATGCTTGCTCATGACCGCAGAGAGGTACTTTTCGCCTCGCTTGTTGGCAGCATGAAGCGATTCCTGGAGGCTGCGAGCCAGCGTCCAAAGGGTGCTGGTGGGCGCAAAAGGAATTGTCAGGCGCTGCATGGCGATGTAGCAGCCAAGGTATTCAGGCGCAACAGGTGGCTTCAGGTAAGGCCGAAGATTCGAGAAAATAAGCATCCGGGCAAGCGGCAGGTCGGCTGGATACCGTTGCCGGACGACGGCCGACAGCATCGCTGCTGCCAGCGTGCTATGCAGCGTAACGCTTTCCTGGCGACTTTGCCTGACCAGCGCCTGTGTTTGAGAGGCTGACAGGGATTCTGAAAGGATGTGGCTGGTACTCGGTGGATGCAACGAGGGGCGTTGCGCCGCGGTCGTTCGTCGCCGGTAGTGCCGGTCGGTTCGCATCTCACGGAAAAGAAACGGGACCAGCCGTCGTACCTGGGCAAACCCTGTAAAGGCTGGTGGCAACAACGCCTCGGCGGCTGGCTGAATGGTTTGCGGGAGCGCATCGTCCTCTGCCAGTCCATGCTCTGCCGCTGAACGGGCACAGAGTGTCAGTAACTCGTGGTAGCAGTGGGCGGCGGATGGCGCATCCATGATCGCATGATGAAAGGCACAGATCAGGTCAGCGCGCTGATCGGGCGCGACCAGATAGACACACCGCATCAGCGGTCCCTCGGTGGGGGCGAGGGGCTCGTTGAGCATTTGCTGTGCCTGGGCGAGCGCATGGTGATCATCGCGTCGTTCCAACACCTTTAGCGGAATGGTGGGGAGAGGAGACAACCGCTCAAAGCGATAGGTCTTCTTGGTAGGAACGATACGTACCTGGAGAAGGGGATGACGCGCCTGGACCTGTTGAAGCGCACGCTGCAATACGGCTGGCGGTGGCGCTTGTCGAAGACGCAGTACGCCGACGGCGACCAGCCCGAAGGCCCGGTTCGTCAGGGTCATGGCATGTTCGAGTGAGCCTAGGGCGCGGGGGTGCATGATCAATAAAGCAGATTCGGGAAAAGAGGCTATCGGTAAGAGGCCGCTGCTCCGGTGCATTCCAATATCGACCTGACCGGTCCCAGTTGCCAACAGGAGAACGCAGCATTCCAATATAAAGCATGCATCTATTCTTCATATCTCAAATTTTGCGCTTATCTATCCTAAAAAGGTATCTTACCAAGCTTTCTGAAATCTGCCTGCCTGATTTTGATCATTGCCATTGACGGACCTGCCGGTTCTGGAAAAAGCTCAACGGCGCGGGGTGTAGCACGGCGGCTTGGATACCTTTACCTCGACACTGGGGCGATGTATCGTGCCGTGGCGCTGGCCTTTTTGCGAAGCGGAGCTGATGCCACGACGGAAGAAGCAAGTCGGCTGTTACCTAAGTTGACCATCGACATCCGCTACCAGGATGGAGAGATGCAGGTGGTGCTGGACGGCAGCGTGGTCTCCGAGGCGATCCGAGATCCCAAAGTAGGGCAGATGGCAAGCCGTGTCAGCACGTTGCCCACCGTGCGCGATAAGCTGGTCGCCGAGCAGCAGCGCATCGGGCAGACGTTTCGGGAGAACCCCGGCGTCGTCATTGATGGACGCGACATCGGGACAGTTGTTTTTCCGGATGCCGACCTCAAGATTTTTATGGTCGCTGATGCCAAAGTGCGGGCAAAGCGGCGACAGGCCGAGTTAGCCGAGAAAGGGACGGTCATGCCGTTCGAGGAGGTGCTCGCCGAGATGCAGCAGCGCGACCGCCAGGACTCCGAGCGCGCCCTCTCGCCGCTACGCCGGGCCGACGACGCCATTGATCTTGATACGACCCACTGTACGCTGGGTGATCAGATACAATTTGTGATAGATAAAGCGGGGGAACGCGCCTAAATCCTTCGCGTTTAAAGTCTTTCCGCCAAAATGCACGCCTGTGGGACTAGGTCCTTTCCTGCGCAGGCGCTGCCAAGCACGATAACCCAAAACCAACCCGGGATCGTTTGCCGGACACAGGAAATCCGCCAGAGGATCCATGGCAATGCGTTTGCCGCATTGTCTTTCATCTACTCATTCTATGACTGAAGAGCAGCAGAAAGAACTTGAAACCCCGACCGCCGAGCAGGAGGATGCTCCTGAGACGGTAGTCACCAACAAACTCGACGACACCCCCGCCGTCGCGCAAATTAGCGACGAGACCGCGGAGACGCTCGACACGTCCAGCAAGGAAATCCACCCGGACACCGAGGACGAAGCGCAGACGGACGAAGCGGAGACAGCAGAGGCCGAAACCGCCGAAACGCCTGAAGCAGAAGCCACGACCGACGCGGAGGAAGCCGCCGAGGCTGAGACGGAAGAAGACGCCTCCGTCATCGACAAAGCTGCCGATGCGCTTAGCGAAGCCGTGGAAACGGTAACCGAAACGGTCAGCGATGCGGTCGAAACCGCAACGGAATCTGTTTCTGAGGCTGTCGAGACCGCCACAGCGGCCGTAACGGGCTCTGATGAAGCCGATGAGGACGAAGCCCCGAGCGCAAGCGACGAAGATGGTCGCCTGCTCGAACAGGCAGTCGATCAAGCCGTCAGCGACCTGGATGTGCCCACCGCCGATGAATCGGAACTCATTATTGGCGGCGAGCGCGACCCGATCACCTCTATTGAAGGAGCCCAGAGCCTGGATCAAACGCACGTTGGATATACCGGCGAGATCGTGGGACGCGTGGTCAAACTGGAGGATCTTGATGCGACCCTCGAAGCCGAAGAGACCAGCGCCAACTACGATCAGCTCCGTGCGCTGATTGAGCAGACGCTCACCGATGTGTCCGAGCACGAGATCGTGAAGGGCCGTGTCGTGAGTGTGGGCGAGAAGGATGTCGTCATTGACATTGGCTTTAAGAGCGACGGTGTCGTCTCGAAAAATGAATTCTCGCGCGACCTGGAAGCAGGCGAAGAGGTGGAGGTCTACCTCGAACGCATTGAGGACTACCACGGTCAGCTTGTTCTGTCTAAGACCAAAGCCGACACGTTCCGCCGCTGGGAGCGCATCGAGAATGCCTACGAGAACGAAGAAGTACTCGAAGGTACGATTATTCGGCGTATCAAGGGTGGCATGATCGTCGAACTGATGGATGGGCTGGAGGCCTTCCTGCCCGGTTCGCAGATCGACGTGCGCCCGGTGCGCGACTTCGACGCGTATCTCGAAAAGCGGATGGAGTTCAAGATCGTCAAGATCAACCCGTCCAACGAAAACGTCGTCGTTTCGCACAAAGCCCTCATCGAGAAGGAACTGGAGGCGCAGCGCGAATCCATCCTCTCGACGATGGAAGCCGGTCAGATCCTCGAAGGGATCGTCAAGAACATCACCGACTTTGGGGTCTTCATCGACCTCGGTGGCGTGGATGGCCTGCTGCACATCACCGACCTCTCCTGGGGCCGCGTTTCGCACCCCTCCGAACTCGTCGATCTGGATGAGAAGATGAAGGTGGTGGTGCTGGACTACGACAAAGAGCGCCAGCGCATTTCGCTTGGCCTCAAGCAACTTCAGCCCCACCCGTGGGAGAATATCAACGACCGCTTCAGCGAAGGCGAT
>DATGCC010000419.1:0-4122 GCA_035312345.1 Rhodothermales bacterium | reverse complement strand
GAGGATTTCCCATGCCCCGTACTAGCATCCTTCTCAAAAGCATCGCTCTGCTTCTGCTCGTCGTCGGCCTCACCGGATGCGACACCTTTGAAGACCTGAACCCTTTCAACGACGAAAAAGGAGTCCAGGGTGTTATCGAACAGATCGGCGACAACTCGCTGACCCTGGATGGCATCGCCTACGCCGTGACGGACCAGACCGAGTTTGAAGGCGACCTCAGTGGCCTCGCTGACCTCTCGGTGGGCGATGAAGTCGAGATCGAATACGAAGAGAACGGCAGCAACCGCACCGCCCTGGAAGTTGAACTCGCCAGTGCCGACGACGACGATTAACTGCCCGGCGTGCCCCGCCGCTCTCCGCTCGTGCCATCCTCTTCCTGATGCACGCGCCCGAGGGCGCACCGCAACGACGAACCCCTTGCTCTACGTTTGCCGGTGAGGTACGCCCTCTTTTTATGGACCCAGATCTGCGAAGCCATGAATGCATTCTACCCATCTACCCTGCATCGCTTTGTGCTGCTGGCGATGGTGCTGCTGGTTTTCCATGCAGCTGCCTGCGACTCCAACACCCCGGAAGACAATTTCGTCGTCACCTACGACCCCGCTTTTAGCGCGGCGAATTTTCAGGGCAAGGCCATCACCCACCCGTTCCTTCCGCTGCCACCCGGTAAAACGTGGGAACTGCGCGGGCAGACCGAGGACGGGGAGGAGCGCATCCTGGTCGAGGTGTTGCCGGAAACCCGTGAGGTCGATGGCGTGACGGCCACCGTCGTGCGCGACCGGGTGTACCTGGAAGGGAGCCTCGTCGAAGACACGTTCGACTGGTTTGCCCAGGACGACGACGGCAACGTCTGGTACCTCGGCGAAGACTCTAAAGAGATCGAGAACGGCCAGGTAGTGAGCACCGAAGGCTCCTGGGAATCGGGCGTGGACGGAGCCCAGGCAGGCATCGTGATGCCCGCGACGCCGACGGTCGGGCAGGCGTATCAGCAGGAGTTCTATGCCGGGGAAGCCGAAGACCGGGGCCGGGTGTTGAGCGTGGACGAGTCCGTGACGGTAGCGGCGGGCAGCTTCACTGGATGCATCAAGACGGAAGACACGACGCGGCTGGAGCCGGATGTGCTGGAATACAAGTACTACTGCCCTGATGTGGGGCTGGTGCTGGAAGAAAACCTGGAAGACGACGAGCGCTTCGAGTTGCAAGCCATCACAGGCCAGTAAAACCTGCTCTATCAAGGACTGCTTCGGAGGAACGGCAATCCCAGTTTCAGGCTGAACTTGCTGACCACGTCCCATTGCTCCGTCAGAAAGTTATACTGGAGGCCGCCGCCGAACTCGATCCAGGTACCATTTTGCAGACGCGCTTCGCCGCCGCCGTTGAGCAGGAGCGTTTCCATGCGGTCATCGGTTCTATGCTCGGTCTCGAACTGGGCTTCTGTAAACATTTTGTACCGGTTCGTGCCAATGTAGAGCCGCACGCCTGCGCTGCCTTCTACGCCAAACGGGTTATCCACGTTCTCGACGAAGGAAGTGTCGCGTGCCAGACTGCCTTTGACCCCAAAGAGTACCTGCCCCCACGTCTGGATCTTGACAGCTGCCGTAAGCCAGGCAGCGATGTCGGTCGCTTCGATACCCCGACCCAGCGAATCCGCCGTGGAGAACCGCACAGCCGTAGCCAGATCAATGGCGCTGTTGTTCCACGTCTCGCTGCTGTTGATCTGAGCCTGCTCATTCAATAGCACCACCCGTGCGGCAACCAAGGCCTGGATGCGCGTTTGGACAGAGTCGGGCAGTGCCTGATAGAGTTGATCGGGCGTGAGGGCCTGGTTGGATGGAATCGCCAGTTGCATGGCTGGCGGCAGCGCCGTGATGGCATCGAAAATCAGTTGGTTGAGCGAGTCGAGGCCCACCAGCAGGTCATCATTTCTGCGCGGGTCGGCCTTGTCTTTTATGCTGAAACGGAGGCCCAGGGCCAACTCAGACGGGTTTGCTGCGCCCGCCAGCCGCTTTGTCGCTGCCGAGAGGCGAATCCAGTTCAACGGGTTGCGGCGGTATTCGCCCAGCGTCAGATGCTTGCCACCAATAAGCAGGCCGGGCGCAAACTCGACGGCAAAGGTGCGTGGAATGCTGAAGCCATCGTCATCCGTAAAGCTCGTCACCGAGGCGGCCAGTTCACGGATAGTGGCCGGACGCAGAATGTTGCTTGCATCCACATCCACGAGGCTGAAGGCGGGGCCATCTGGGACGGTGTAGTCTACGCGAAAAGCATTCGTCAGCGGTACCGGGGCCGTCGAATCGGAAATCGTAATAAAGTCAGGGAGATGGATGTCTGGGAGCAGGGTCTGTGCAACCGCTACGGACGGCCCGCCGAGTAGCAGCAACAGAATCATTCCTCCGATGGAGATCCCTTTTTTCATGATGTTCCCTCCTTCAGCCAGATGAAACAAGAGGTGATCAGACGCGCGCGTGCTCACGTATCAGCCCGGGCTTGCAGCGTGGCGATCAGGTTGAAAAAGAGCGTATGGCTGTCCGTCTCGCCCGCCCCTTCTTCCGGCACATCAACCGACCCCAACGGCTGGCCGTCCTGGGATAGCTTCAGGGAGACGAAGTATTTGGGTGGATCAATGATGGTCAGGATCACAAACGTCTGCATGATCCGACCGTCATTTAAAGCCAGTGGCGAGGGCAGGGCATAGGCATCGTCATCGTCATTGATGAAATTGCCCTGCTCCCTCATCACTACCTGATTGAGGCCCTTCTCCCAGAGTTGAAGCCGGTATGAGCCGGGCTGGGCAAATCCGGAGGTGACCTCCGCCACGAGCGGGCCACCGTTCTTGTCAAAAAGAATGGTTTTCATAGCGCTGCCGGGTTGAATTCATAAAAGAAGGCAACTACGTATTGGACCTCTAGCCACAACACAGGTACGCACAACAAAAGCGGATGCGAACGGAGTCAATAAAAACGGTACCGCTTCTCATCAAGATAGGCAATAGCCACAATAATATTGTGTGCACTGGTAAGACAACCCCAATAGTGTGTTACCCTGAGCTATTATTGCGAGCGAGCGCGGCAATCTCGTTTTCAGGGCGAGAAGCCGGGCTTCACGAAATGGCTTCGTTACTTCATTCTTCGCAATGACCTGCTTTTCTATAAAGCACAACTTGGTTATCCAATACTCCATGCAGTTTTAGGTAGAGTTGCAGATCAAAGCGATAGGTCGCAGGTCTGTTGTTCCACCAAGCAGATCCCACGACCTATGCTCGCTCAACCCCTCGCCGGAGCTACTGAGTGCTTGAAGCTTGGCAGCGCATGGGCGATGCTGCGGAATGAGCATCGCTTGCAGAGGGCTTTTTCAAGGAAGTCGTGCAAGGCTGCTGATCATTGGGAGATCAAAACATGAGTTTTGCCGCAATCGTGGCAAAGGCAACGCTGGTTGCCATGTCGGGTGTGCCCGGTTTTGACGATATTGATGGAGCGTTAGGGAGGGCACCAGGGGGTGATGCTGGTGATCGTTATATCTCAGAAGGGCTGACACGAGAAGCGGGAGCTTCAATGTATCCCTTTTCCGGGCTCCCTGCTGCCCATCAACACCTTTCGAGCATCGCAAAAAAAGGCACCCCCAGCGGAGGTGCCTTTTGAAAATCAGGGATTGCCCAAGCCGCCTAGCCAATGTGCATCAGCAGTTCTTCGCGGCGGTGCTTCTGGCGAAGCTTGCGGAGGGCTTTCTCTTTGATCTGCCGCACGCGCTCGCGGGTCAGGCCGAAGCGCTGGCCGATCTCTTCGAGCGTCAGCGGATGCTCACGCCCGATGCCGAAGTAGAGACGTGTGATCTCCGCTTCTCGGTCGTGCAGCAGCGACAGCGCCCGCTCAATGTCTATCTTCACCGACTCGTCAAGCAACTGGTCATCTGGCGCGATGCCTTCGTCACTGGGCAGCACGTCGAGGAGGCTGTTGTCGTCATCCTCATTGAAGGGTGCATCCATCGAGAGGTGGCGGCCCGTATGCTGCATGGCCTCGCGCACCTTCTCTACATCGATCTCTAGCTCTTCAGCGAGTTCTTCGAGGTTGGGTGCCCGCTCGTGCTCCTGGGCCAGACGGGCGCTGGTCTTGCGGATCTTTGAGA
>DATGCC010000418.1:0-4753 GCA_035312345.1 Rhodothermales bacterium | reverse complement strand
CAGAAAGGGCATGGGTTTCTACCCTATGCTATCGAGATACTCCTTCAAGATGATCCCGGCGGCGGCGGCGTCCACGCGGCCCTTGTCAGCGCGGCGTTTGCGGGTGCCGCCAGAGGCGTAGATCTGCTCCTTCGCCATGAGCGACGTGTACCGCTCGTCCCACTTGACCATCTCGACGCCCGGCAGCGTGTTGCGCAAGCGGTTGATGTATTGCTGCACCCGCTGGGTGGCAACACCCTCTTCCCCGTCTTCCATGAGCGGCCATCCAATGACAATGGTGGCTATGCCCTCGTCGGCATGAAGCGCCTGGATACGCGCCACCGCCTCTTGCTGCGTAAAGGTCCCGTAGGGTTGCGCGAAGAGCCGTAGCGGATCCGCCAACGCGATCCCTACGCGCTTAGTACCATAATCTATTGCGATGATGCGAGGCTGAGGCATACACGTTGCAAAAGAAAAGCGGATGGGGAAGCCGCAACGCCCCCATCCGCTTTCAAAAACCAATGGCTACATGTCGGCTCAGTTGATTCCGTTGCCCGTATAGGTGCCATTCTCGCGCAGCGTTTCCAGGTCGAGGTGTTTGTCGGCACTACCTTCGGGAACGACGTAGTCGAGTTCCTGCAGGGGCGTTTGTAGCACTTCCTTGAGGCGCTTGCTCGGTTTGAAGTGGGTCTTGCGCCGGCTCGGAATAAAGACCGTTTCGTTCGTCTTCGGGTTGCGGGCTTTGGGCTTGGCTTTGGTCTTCTTGACCTCAAAGACGCCAAAGTCGCGCAGCTCAATGCGAATCTCAGGATCGGCCTCCAGCATCAAATCGCCCAAAGCTGTGATGACGGCTTTGACCCAGGGTTCGCTTTTGTAAATAGGCTCATCCAGGATCTCGGCGACACGACGGGCTACATCTTTTTTGGTCAACGTGATCGATCTTTCTGCCATGATAAAGCGCTCTTTTTAGAGTGAATGTGGGGACAGGGGCACATCAGAGCAAAAGGCTTCTTCGGCTCATGATGTGCAAGTTGGAAGTAAGGTACGGATTAATGCGTTATCAATAAAGAACTTACGAACACAAAAAGAAAGAGATGCATAAAAATGCTTGTTTAATGAATCCAAACGGCGCTTTCATACAGGGATTGTCACACAAATGCTACATTCTTAACCCCTTATTCCTCAAAACGATAGACACCATGGATGCCATCGAGCCGCTTGATCCGATCCATGAGCCGCCGCAGGTGATCCAGGTCGCTCACGTAGAGTTCGATGGTTCCCTCAAAGATACCGTCCTCGGTGTCAATCGTGATGGCGCGGATGTTGGTTTTGAGGTTGCGTGAGATCACCGTCGTCACATCGCTGACGATGCCCACCCGATCCTCGCCGATGACCCGGAGTGCCACGATGAACTGCACATCCTTCTGGCGGCTCCACTCCACCGAAACGATGCGGTCCTGCTGATTGACGAGCAGATTAGGCGCATTGCGGCAATTGACCCGGTGAATGTTAATGGACCCGCTCTTGCTGATGAATCCGAAGACCTCGTCGCCTGGAATGGGATTGCAACACGAGGCGTAGACCGTGGCGATGTCGGTCTGCACTTCGCCGTCAATCATCAGTGCGGGTTGCCCGTTGGTCTGTGCCCGGTCGAGAAAGCGTTCATATTGCAGCTGCAATTTTTCGGCTTCCTGGGCATTTTCCTCCTGCGCTTTGGCAGCACCCTGCTGGATGTATTGGATGAGTTCGTCGGGGTCGAAAAGGCCCGTACCGATCTCGTAGTACATCTGCTGGGTGTTCGGAAACTTGAACCGGATGGCCTGTCGCGTCAACTCCTGATCGTCCAGTTCGATATGGGACCGCCGCGCTTTCTTCTCCCACATCTCTCGGCCCAGCTTGACAGCGCTACGGCGCTTTTCGTTGATCCAGTGCCGGATGCGGCTCCGCGCCTTGTGCGTCACCACAAACTTCATCCAGTCTGGATTGGGCGTCTGCTTTTTGGACGTAATGATCTCGACCTGATCCCCGCTGTGCAATTTGTAGGAGAGCGGCACCATCTTGCCGTTGACCTTCGCCCCGATGCACTGATAGCCAATCTCGGTATGGACCTGAAACGCAAAATCGACGGGCGTGGCTTCGGCAGGCAACGTAATCAGATCGCCGAGCGGGGTGAAGATGTAGATTTCCTCGTCGTAAAGATTGAGGCGAAACTCTTTGACGAACTCGGTCGCCTGCTCCGGCTTTGGGTTCTCGATGAGGTCGCGTACCCAGGTCAAGAACTGGTCCATCTCCTGGTCGCTCTGTGCGACGCCTTCCTTGTACTTCCAGTGCGCCGCCACGCCACGCTCGGCGATCTCGTGCATCTCCTGTGTGCGAATCTGCACCTCAATGCGCCGCCCGCCCGGCCCCAGCACGGTCGTGTGCAGGCTCTGGTAGCCGTTCGACTTGGGCACGGAAATAAAATCGCGGAAACGCTCAGTCAGGGGTTTGTAGAGATCGGTAATGATGGAGTAGACACGCCAGCAGTCTTCCTTGCCTTTGCGCCCGGTGGTTTTGAGCACGATGCGGATGGCGAAGACATCATAGATCTCCCTGAGCGGCTTGTCCTGCACCCGCATCTTAGTATAGATCGACTGGACGTTTTTCGAGCGTCCGTAGATATCGAATTCAAAACCGTCTTCTTCCAAGCGTGCCTGGAGCGGCTCGATGAACTGTTCGATGTATGCCTCGCGCTCCTCCCGATTGGCCTTGAGGCCGCGCGTGATGTGGTTGTAGGCCTCAGGCTCCAGCACTTTCAAAGACAAATCTTCCAACTCGCTTTTGACCGCGAATAAGCCAAAACGATGCGCCAACGGAGCGAACAAGTCTCGTGTTTCGCTGGCAATCTTAAGTTGCTTCTGGCGGGATAGCGAGCCAAGCGTCCGCATGTTGTGCAGGCGGTCGGCAAACTTGACGAGGATCACGCGGATATCTTGCGCCATCGACAGCATCAGCTTGCGCACGTTTTCGGCCTGCCCGATGTCGCGGCTACTGAAGACACCGCTGATCTTGGTGAGGCCATCGATGATGATGCCCATCGTCGCGCCAAACTCCTCGCGGATGAATTCGAGCGAGAACTCGGTGTCTTCCACCACATCGTGCAGGAGCGCCGCCGCCACGCTGATATCGTCGAAGCCAATGTCTTCTGCTACGATCATGGCCACTTCGAGCGGATGGCTGATGTACATCTCGCCCGAGGCCCGCCGGTCGTTGCGATGCGCCCAGTAGCTCAGCCGAAATGCGCGCCGGATCAGCTCTTCGTCCACCGAGGGCAAGTGTTTATAGCACATATCCAGCAGGTCCCGCAGCTTTTGCTCGTACTGCGGCTCTACATTCAGCGCGGTTCCTTTTAATATGGCAGAGGCTTGAATCATAAAAGCGATCTGTAACCGACAGGTACGTTCTCCTGATTTAACCCGCTACAACGGCTGGGTTTCCAGCCCGTATGACAATGGACTGACGGTACAACGCTACGATATTGCTTCATGAGAAACAAAAAGGTGCCCCGCACATGGCAAGGCACCCTCTTTGTAAATCGGCAATGTCTATAACAGACTATTCTTCTTCTTTCTTGTCTTCGTCCGTAGCCTCATCGGCCTGCTCGGCTGCTACTTCTGGCTGCTCCGTTGCGGCTTCGGCCTCCGGCTCGTCGGTAGCGGCTTCCGCTTCTTCGGGAACTGCCTCGACATCGGCTGCTGCTTCTGGCTGCTCCGTGACGACTTCGGCTTCTGGCTCTTGGGTAGCCGTCTCAACCTCAACCTCAGCAACAGGTTCTTCGGCGGCTTCCGGCTCGGGCGTTTCGACCTCGGCTTCAGCAACAGGTTCTTCAACGGCTTCCGGTTCGTCGGCCGGTTCTGCTGTTTCAGCCTCTACAGCTTCGGCATCAACGCCTTCCGGGGCGTCCTCGGTGCGCTCTTCGACCGGCGTGGCTACGTCGTCAGCAACCGACTCCTCGACGGTTTCAGTCTGCACACCTTCCATCTCGTCGTCCGGTGCGACCGTCTGCGCTTCCGTTTCCACAACGGTCGTCGTAGCAGCAGCTTCAGTCGCCTGCGTTTTCTTGGCTCCACCACGACGGCGACCTTTGCCTCCACCGCGACGGGTGCGACGGCTGCGACGGGTACCACCACCCGACGGCTCGGAATCGTTGAAATCGACGAGCTCGATGATGGCCATTTCGGCTCCATCACCGCCACGCTGGCCTAGCTTCACGATACGCGTGTAGCCCCCGTTGCGATCTCCTACCTTGTCCGACACCTCGCCAAAAAGCTCGGTAACGGCGTATTCGTCTTGCAGGTAGCGGAAGACCTGACGGCGGTTGTGCGTCGTGTCGTCCTTCGAACGGGTGATGAGCGGCTCGACGTACGTGCGCAGCGCCTTCGCCTTCGTCAGCGTCGTGCGGATACGCTTGTGCTTGATAAGCGCCGTCGAGAGCGCCGCCAGCGTCGCCTTCCGGTGCGCGTGCGTCCGGCCCAGTTTATATCCTTTTTGTCCGTGTCTCATAACGTTGTTAGCTGTCAGCCGTTAGCCGCCAGCTATCAGCAATCAGCGTCTGCAAAATGAGTAGCTGATGGCTAAAAGCTGATAGCTTAGAGCTTAGAATTATGCGTCGCCGAGGTATTCCTCGACATCCATGCCGAAGCCCAGGCCCCGGTCTTCGAGCACGACGACCAGTTCCTGGAGCGATTTGCGTCCGAAGTTGCGGAATTTCAGCATCTCCGACTCTTCGCGCCGC
>DATGCC010000417.1:0-2579 GCA_035312345.1 Rhodothermales bacterium | reverse complement strand
CCGTCGTAGTCGGTTTTCAGGATGTTGAGCGCCTGCGCGAAGGCTTCATGCAGCCAGCCGGTATCTGCCGTTGACTGCCAGAACTCAGAGGGGGCATCCCACTGGTAGGTCAGATCGACGCGCGGCTGGCGCTCGGCTTTGGTGACACCGTCGTCCATCCGCATCCAGCCAATAACGTTGTTGAGGGCTTGCACGGTGTTTGCGGCGGCGGTGCGGACTTCATTGCTGGCGCTTTCGTCCTCGGCGATGGCGTTGAGTTGTTTGCGTACCGCCAGCCCGCGTCCCATGATGCCAAGCGTTTCGATATCGGTGATCTCCGGCGGGGCGTTGCCATAACGTTCGGCAAATGCTTCATCAAAGGCGTCGTAGGTGACCTGCCAGCGGGTTTTCCAGCCATGCATCTGCGCGGCTCCCCGGCGGCCTTCTACCAACCCCGAGGGCACACCCCAGACGGTGGTGAATACCTCATCGACATGCTGCTTGAGTTCGGCTTCGGTGCTCGCTTCTTCAGCGGCCTGGCTGGCGGCAAGTGCCTCGTCGCTGAGGGCTTGAATCCCGGCGAGGTGGTCATGGATGCTTGGTTGGGCGAGCACGCCAGGAGCCAGCATACAGGATGCCAGGAGTAACAGGAGGAGATACAGGGTTCGCATAGATCGAATGGTTCAGGGTTGCCAGGTGCCCCGGACGACGGCGGGCATAAAGTTGGCAAGGTTATCGGGTTTCCAAGGGATGGTGCGGCCTTGCTCGGCGCTCATGTAGGCAGTCATCAGCAATTCCATAACGTCGAGCCCGGCATGGAAGTCAAGCTCGGGTTGTCGGCCTTCGAGAAAGCAGCGGACGAAGTGGCGGTTCTCGGCCTCATAGCCATACTCTGCCACTTCATTACCAACGACGGGCATCAGCCCTTGCTCGGCGTTTTGCTTCTCGACGAGGTCTTCGCCCGCTTCACCTTCGATGGCCCGGCTGAAAAACACACGCGCTCCGCTGTCGAGCGAGTTGACACTCAACGAATATTCCGGTCCAAGGAGTTCTGACGACAGGCGCAGCCCGGCTCCGACGTAGCTCCACGAGGTCGTCGTCTCAGCAATGAGCGGGTGGCCCGCGTCATCTTCGAACGCGATGGTGGCACGGGCGAAATCCTCCGCTGGGCGCGTGCTGTAATCAACCGATGCGCCGAAGCGAGCACGAAGCTGCTCGGCGTATTCGGGGCGCGACCACTTGAGGCTGGCGATCTGGGCAGAGACGCTAGTGGGACGGATGCTGTGACGTGGTGCACCTGGCTTCGTCAGCAAAAAACGGGCGACTTCGACGCTGTGGCACATCATGTCGGTGAGGACGCCACCGCCTTGCAGGGCCGCCTGCCAGAACCACGCGGTGTGCGGCCCGCTGTGTTCCTCGGCGGCCCGGGCCAGATACGGACGCCCCGCCAGTGCAGCCCCGCGTGCCCAGGCAATTTCGCGAGCACGCTGCAGACCAGGCGAGAACAGCTGGTCTTCGAGGTAGCCATGCAGCACGCCTGTTTGTTTGACCAACTCCACCATGCGTAGTGCTTCGCCGACGTTCCGCGCCAGCGGTTTCTCACACGCGATGCCAATGAGTTCGCCCTTGCTCGTCTCCAGCGTGTGTGCAATGGCCTCCATGTTTTCCACGCGGCGATGGTTTGGCCCGCAGATCCACAGACAGTCAATGTCAGGCGAGGCGACCATCGCTTCGATGGAATCGAACGCCTGAGCCTCGCCGACGTGCAACGTGCGGGCGAGGGCGGCGGCTTCTTCGGCGTGGTCACGGTTCGGGCTCCACACGCCCCGCACGTCGGCATCGCGCACGGCGAGCCACGACTGGATGTGAAACCGCGTGATGAAACCGCTTCCGATAAAACCGATACCGAGACGACGATGGGGCATGAGCGCGTTTCGCAATGAAAGCTAAAGCAGGTGCAAGATCAGGGGCTCGCGGCAGGAATGCAATGGATGGTGATTTTTTCGCATTTGTTTTTCGACGAGCCGCTTCGCTGCACCTAGAACATAGCAATAAAGATCAACTTATTTGATCAATTAGTGCGGCGGTGCTCTAAAACTTGCTTGCAACTGCTACCCACTCAAGCTATTTTGACGAATAGTCTCAGCGCTCCACCATTTCGATAAGCAGGTGTTTGGTGCCCTTTACCGGTAGCCCCTCCAGATCGTACAGCAGGTGGGAGCAAGCAAACGACGCTGGTGCTGGGTAGCTCGCGTTTAGCTCATACGGCGAAAAAATCTCAAACCGAGGTCATTCATGAACCGACGCACCTTTCTTCTAAAATCGTCAGCCGCTGCTGGATTGGGTAGCATGTATGTACTCGCTGGCTGTGCGGGTGATGCTGATTCTGCCACATCCTCTGACCAAGCCGATACGACAGCAACCGCCATGGAAGGCCAGACGCTCGACCGCATCGGTGTGCAACTCTACACCCTCCGCAGCCTCTTGGCCGACGACTTCGAGGGTACCATTGAGCAGGTAGCTGCCATTGGTTTTGACGAAGTCGAGTTCGCGGGATATTATGACCGCAGTCCGGAAGACGTGAAGGCGCTCTTGGACCG
>DATGCC010000416.1:0-2035 GCA_035312345.1 Rhodothermales bacterium | reverse complement strand
AGCAAACGGCGGCCCTGGCGCTTCTTCCGGCGGAGCCTGGCCTCTGAACTCTCGGGCGGTATCGCGCCTCGCGCTTCTATGCCTGAGGCGACTGAACTGGCCGAGCGCATGGCCGAGAAAGTAGACGGCGTCACGATGAGCATGGCCCCGGAGACTGCTCTCGGTACACCCACCACGGCCCACATCCTGGGCGGCTGCTGCATGGGCACGAGTGCCGAAGACGGCGTCATCGACGCTTACCACCGCGTCTTTGGCTACAACGGTCTGTACGTCATTGACGGCTCGGCGGTGTCGGCCAATCCTGGCGTCAACCCGTCACTCACCATCACGGCCCTGGCCGAACGGGCCGTGGAGCACATCGAAGACAAAGCACCGATTGAGACGGGAGAGCTAGTGAAGGTCGAATGACGAAAAAAACTCGACCCTCGAAAATTACCCATCGACCTTCTATTGTGATGACGTAGCCGGTTCCTCCACCGGTTTCAGCCCCAGCGTGGTGCCTTTCTCGACGGCAGGAACGCCTTCTTCCATCCATCGCGGTGCTGGAGTGCCCATCAGATAGTGGTCGAAGAACTGCTGCATGCGGATGGCCCAGTCGCGTTTGTTGGGGTAGGTGGTGGGCCAGTGCGGCTCATTGTTGTAGTTGATCATCCACGCTGGTTTGCCCAGGCGGCGGAGCGCGACAAACAGTTCGATGCCCTGGTACCACGGCACGGCCCCGTCGTGGTCGTTGTGCATGATGAGCAGCGGCGTCTCGATGTGGTCGGCGCGGAAGATGGGCGAGTTGTCGAGGTAGCGCATCGGGTATTCCCACAGCGACCCACCGATGCGGCTCTGCGTTTGCTCATACTGGAACATGCGGCTCATGCCGCTGCCCCACCGGATGCCGCCGTACGCGCTCACCATGTTGGCGACGGGTGCGCCTGCTTCGGCAGCCCGAAAGAGGTTGGTGCGCGTGACCATGTAGGCAATCTGGTAGCCGCCCCAGCTATGGCCCTGCACACCGATGCGGTCCGGGTCTACGAAGCCACGCTTCATGACTTCGGTGACGCCCGGCATCACGGATTGCATGGCGCTCTCGCCGGGATAGCCCGTTTTATAGACAATGTCCGGCACGAAGACGACGTAGCCCCGGCTTGTATAGAACGTGATATTGATGACCGAGCGGTGCGGCTCGGGCGCGTGATGGCGGTGCAGGTTGTCGGCGTTTTTCTCGTAGAAATACACCATCATCGGGTAGTGCCGCTGCGCGTCGAAATCCTCCGGTTTGTAGAGCAGTCCGTCCAGCGGCGTGCCGTCCACCGAAGTCCAACTGATCTGCTCGACGGTGCCCCACAGGTAATCCTTTTGCTGCGGGTTAGCGTCGGTCACCTGCTGCCTGTCGTCGAGGTCAAGATCGCTGACCCACAGGTTGGGAAATTCGACAAAGCTCTCGCGGGTGAAGAGCAGCCGGTCGGCGTCATCGGCTTTTTTGGGCGTTGAGAAGCGGCGGCCTTCTATGATGAGGCGCGTCGGCTCCTGGTTGCCTGCGATGCGGTCGCGGTAGAAACCGTCGGCCCGCGTGGCGAGGTGGAACGCCGACAGCAGCAGCGGCGCATCCGGGTCGATGGCCTGCTCGTCGGGATCGAGCTTCACGTAGCGAAAGCGCAGGTTGTCCGCACGGCCCCGGCTCTCAGTGACAGTTCGTGGCGGCTGGCTGCCTGTAGGATCGACGGCCCAGATGTCGTGCTTGTCGTAGACGAGGAAAGCGGCATCATCCTCGGTCCAGCCCGCGTTGCCGTACGGGTTGGGCTTGTAGGGCCAGTCGTGTTGTTCGTTGTGGACAGGATGTGGAAGGGCAGCGGTGAGGTTGACGGGTGAGCCGTTCTCCGTCGCCATCGCGTGCCAGGCAAGCTCATCGCGGTCCCACCACGTCAGGTAGCGTGCCTCGGGGGAGAGGCTGGCGCCGGACTGGATCTTCTCCAGCATGCGGCGGCGCTCGCCGGTCGCTACGTCGATCAGGTAGACATCGAAGTAGCCTGGGTAATCCCACGAA
>DATGCC010000415.1:0-4387 GCA_035312345.1 Rhodothermales bacterium | reverse complement strand
TCGACCTCTCGGGCGGAGCTGTGGCCGAGGAGATCGACCACGTGAGCCTGGCCGAGGAGCGTGGCAGTACCGGCACACTCTTGCTCAAGGACACCACTACCGAATTCACGGCACAGTCGATCATCGTAGGAAATGACGGCACTGGGCGGTTCGAACTGCAGCAGGAAGCCTTAGGCACCCTTGAGGAAATGCTCATTGGTAACCGCTCGAACGGCACAGGGGTGGTTCTGGTCGATCAGGGAGCCGGTCTTTCCGTCCAGGATCTTACACTAGGTGTGGATGGCATGGGCACCCTCACTGTAACCGGGATGACCCAACAAATCCCTTCTGAAGTAGGGGTCGGCAATTATGGCTTTGTGGGCGTCAAAGGAGAGGGGGCTATGACGGTGGAGGGCGGTGCACGGTTCACTGGTTCCTCCTCGGTCCCCCTGGTTCTGGGCTTGCAAACCAGCGGCAAGGGTACGCTGGAGGTCACAGGCAGCGGCTCAACACTCGATACTTTCAGCACGCTGACGGTAGGGGCCCAGGGCGAGGGCACTTTCACGGTGGGCAGCGGAGGCGTAGCACAAAACATCCAAACGCTCCGGATTGCTGAAAAAGGAGAGGGAGCCGTTGATGTCACCGGTAGCGGTAGCAAACTTGAGGCCGGTGTGATTGAGATGGGTGTGGATGCACAATCCGGTTCAGCGACACTGACCGTCCAGCAGCAAGGATGGGTTGAAGCAGATGCCCTCAACATGGGTGTTGCGCCGACACTCGCGCTGGCAGATGAAACAAGCATTTCGGATGGAACCGTCAAGATCAAGGTCGGCTTTATCGGACGCGAAGGCAGGGCCCGCGTGCGCGTCGAAAATGGCGGCCTGTTGGAGATGGTGCCTGGCAACGGCATTCTGGCCCTTGGTTTCGATAGCCAGGGCAGTGGTACATTAGAGGTGGACGGACTGACGTCAAAGGTTAGTGCCAACGATATCTATGTGGGGGTTGATGGTGATGGCACGGTGCGCATCACCGGTGGGGCCGACCTCGTTGCCCGGGATCTCGGCATCCCCCTCCTAGGCGGTGCAGGCGAGATTTTCATCGACGGTGCGGCGTCGCTGCTTTTGGCAAATCATGTCTATTTGGGCTCCTTAAGTACCAACAGCCTGGGCCTGCTCAAACTAACCAATGGTGGCCATGCCAGTATGCAACTGCTGCGGGTGGGGGCGCTCGGCACCGTTGATGCCACAGGAGGCACCCTGCAAGTGGGACAGCAGACCGGCCCGGTGGCCTCGGGCAAAACAGACCAGCAAGACGCTGTCATTACTACCGACACCCTCTTCGTCGCGGCAGGGGCCACCCTACGCGCCGACACGCTTCTTTTCCACCCCGGCGGAGTGCTAGGTGGCACCTACGCCTGGTCCTTTGACATTACCAACTACGGCACCATCTCCCCCGGCGACTCTACCGCAGGCATCGGCACTTTCTCTGTTGAAGCCAACTACACGCAAACAGATACCGGCATCCTCGAGATCGACCTGAGCGGCCCGGCACCCGGCACCGAGCACGACCAACTTGCGGTAAGCAGCACTGCCACTCTCGCAGGTACGCTGCGCCTGCACGTCGCGGCGGGATCCAGCCTGGAGCCAGGCGATCGCTTTGAGGTCGTGACCGCAGGGGCTCTTACCGGGCAGTT
The DNA here is from genome assembly GCA_035312345.1 of Rhodothermales bacterium. Taxonomy (GTDB): domain Bacteria; phylum Bacteroidota; class Rhodothermia; order Rhodothermales; family DATGCC01; genus DATGCC01. The sequence goes on along the minus strand of DATGCC010000415.1, from coordinate 2,715 downwards.
CGACGAGGTAGAAAGCGAACGAGCCGAGGTGATAGTACACTACAGCGAGACGAGTGCAATGGTGGAAGTCTTGACCGTAGTCTCGGTCGAGCATGCCCCCTCGGCAGATCCAGAAATAGAGAAGGAACAAGGGGACGCCGTTCCGGAGGCGTTTGTGTTGGAGCAAAACTACCCGAACCCCTTCAATCCGCAGACGACGATTGCCTACCAGCTTCCTGCCTCACAGTTGGTGCGGCTGGTGGTGTATGATGGACTGGGTCGCGAGGTGGAGCGCCTGGTCAATCAGCAGCAGGCGGCGGGCCGGCACGAAGTGGTCTTCGAGGCGGCAGCGTTGCCCAGTGGGGTGTACTTCTACCGACTGGAAGCTGGCACTTTCCGCCAGACCCGACGACTGATCCTAAACAAGTAAGCCTAGCACCTACGCCAAAGATCTCCTTTTGAAGGATTTTCTCATGAAACCGTTCATGATGCTCATGCTTATCGGTACTGCTTTCGCAGGTGGAGCCTTGGGACAGGGCTTTCCGGGAACCTATGCAGGTGCCATCGGAGGGGTGCCGGTGACGCTCGTGATCCAGCAGGAGGGCACGACGCTCCAGGGTGAAGCCGACGCCCAGGGCTATCGGTACACCCTCGCGGGCCAGGTCAACGGGGCGACGGCCCGGGGCACCCTGGCAGATCCGCAGGCGGGCGGTGCTGTAGAAGTAGAAATGATGATACAAGGAGATCAACTCACCCTTACGCTACTGGCCCGCGATCCATATTCCGGCCAGGTGCAACGCACACCCCTGCTGTTTCAGCGCAGCGGGGCAAGCCAGGCAGCACCTGCTGCTTCCCCAGGTGCCAATGCTCAATCTAGTACAGAGGGACCGCCCGGAGCAGGCACCCAAAATGTGGAGCGCGACCCTCGTCTGGTAGGGAACTGGTCCTACACGGAAACGATGATGAGCGGGGAGTTTTCTGCAGTGACGCAGTTGTTCCTGCAGGTCAACCCGGACGGCAGCTATGCCTATGGCAATGGGCGCACGATGGCCGGAGGATCAAGCGCCTATGGGTCGATACAGGGAGATACCGGATATGGCGATGACGTAAGCCGGGGGCAGTGGCGTACGCAAGGCAGCCTCGTCTACATCCAGGAAGCCGGTTCGCCACAGTGGGTACCCTATGCGCGGTATTATGTAGAAGGCAACCGCTTAATGTTCACTTTCGATGATGGATCCCGGCAAGTCTGGCATCGCCGGTGAAGGGCGCGGATTTCAGTTATCAGAAATTGATTACGATTGGGATTTTCCGATAGCTGGAAAATCTTCACAAACTTGATGACCTTGAAGGCGAGAGCATTAAACGGAAAACCTTTGAGGAGAAGTGGAATGCGGGTCACGCTGAGAATGCCGCATAACCCCCTCAAGCGTTCCCCCTATGTTCCCCCCGACTTTTCATTTTGGTGCATTATTATGCATTATCAGCAACTGAAAGAGAGCACTTTGAAAGAAGCAAAAAAGCCTCACAAACGCCGCAATTGGCTATTTATGAGGCTTTTTAGTAGGTGGCGTGGGAGAGACTCGAACTCTCGACCTTGCGATTATGAGTCGCACGCTCTAACCGGCTGAGCTACCACGCCAAAAATGTGGCTCCACTAAAATACAACCGCGGAACACGGAATCAAACAGGGCGGTCTTGTTCGAGCAGGACGCCCGTTTTGTTTCCAACCTGTGCATGAAGAAAAAGTTTAAACCCCTGGCCCTGCCCGGCTTCTGCACTATCCGACGCTTATCTTGCCGCTTCCTTAACCTGTTTTCATCACTATGGCCTGGACCACCCTCATCAATCAGGAACGCGCGATCGAAACCTTGCAGCGGGCCCTGTCCGGCGGACGGGTAGCTCATGCCTATCTCTTCTATGGCCCGGATGGAGTCGGCAAACGAGCGGTGGCACTGGAATTTGCCAAAACCCTGCTGTGCGAACAGGGCGGTGACACCGCGTGCGATATCTGCAACGCCTGCCGCAAGGTCAGTCGTATGATCCACCCGGACGTGCACCTGCTCATTCCCCACCCCAGCGATGCCGACCTGGACCAGGTAGGCGAACGGCTCCAGGAAGTAGCAAAACACCCGTATCGGGCCATTGATTATGTGCGCCGCCCTTCGCTCTCAGATCCATCTCAATCATCCAATAAGCAGGCTTTTTACTCTATCAAGCGCATCAATGACGAATTGCGCCGGTCAATGAGCTACAAGCCGCTTGAAGGCCGCTACAAAATCGCTGTGATGACTGATGCCGACCTGATGCGTACGGAGGCGTCCAATGCTTTCCTCAAACTCCTCGAAGAGCCGGGACCACAAACTATCTTCATCCTCACCACCAGCCGTCCTGACCGGCTCTTGCCAACGATCCTCTCCCGCTGTCAACGCCTTCGGTTTGATCCGCTCCGGGCAGCAGGAATCGAACAGGCCCTCATCGAACACGACGAGGTAGAGCCTGGCTATGCCGCCACACTGGCCCGCATGGCCGATGGGTCGTACACCCGTGCCCTCGACCTTGCCGAGAATGACGCGCTGATGGCAGACCGTAGCCTCGTTGTAGATTTGATGCGTATGTCCTTCGTGCGCCACACTGACCACCTCGCCGATCTCATCCAGCAACTCGGCAAGCTAAGCCGAGAACGAGTCAAGAGTGTGCTACGCCTGCTGCTCAGTTGGATCCGCGACCTTGTGCTCT
>DATGCC010000414.1:0-8139 GCA_035312345.1 Rhodothermales bacterium | reverse complement strand
ACGCGCAGGTAACGCAGGATGACCTCCGGCGCATACACCTCTATCCCATAGTTTTTCAACGTGACGCCTTCGCCAGGAGCCGACTGTCCCGCAAGGGTCAGGTATGGATTTCGAATATTCAGCGTTCGTTTCAAAGCAATGTATCCAGCCACACGAAACACGACTGTCCGAGGCCCTTCGGCGTCCACAGCCGCCCGCAGGCTGCCTGCAATAGGCTCCTCCTCCACCCCGTAATCTGCGAGCGTCGTGACCAGATGGACCGCCCCGCCCCGGCCCCCAACGGTGTAGGCCCCGAACCCTTCCGCCCCTGGAAAGGCCGGGAGCGCAGGCTCAGCCTCCTGCGCCCCCGCCCCTGTGACCCCCAGGAGCACGAAGGCACCAACCATCAGCGCACGAGGAAGCTGACGGGCACGCCCCTTCATGCCAGGGTGTCTTTTTTTGCCGCGGCCCCGTCCGAACGTTCCGAAAGATCCATCGGAGCAGCGACCTCAGCGGTCTCGCCCAGCCGATAGGTTGTCTTCGCAAGGTCGTAGGCCAAGGCATACATCATGCGGCGGGCATCGGTCATATCGACCTGATGCCGGGCAACCAGGCCCGCGATATAATTTGCATCGACACGGCGGGAGAGGTCGTGCCGGGCCGGAATCGACAGGAAAGCCCGCGTGTCGTCGTTGAAACCTGCGGTGTTGTAGATGCCTGCCGTCTCGGTGGTCCGCTCTCGATAGCGCCGCATCCCTTCGATACTGTCAAAGAACCACCACGCCGGCCCCAGTCGCATGGCCGGATAGTGCCCCGCCAGCGGAGCCAGCTCACGGGCATAGGTGCTCTCATCCAGTGTAAAGACCACCAGTGTCAGTCGGGGATCAGTACCATAGGCATTCAGCAAGGCTTTCAAATTGCGTGTGTACTCGGTAGCAAGTGGGATGTCGCCGCCTTTGTCGGGTCCGAAGCGGGCCGCGACTTCTTCGTTATGATCGCGATAAGCGCCTGGATGGAGTTGCATCACCAGCCCGTCTTCGATGCTCATCCGGGCCATCTCCATGAGCATGTGTGCCTCAAACCGGGCCTGGTCCTCGACCGTTGCTTCTCCACGAAACGCCCGCTGCAATAGTCGGCCTGCTTCTTCATCAGAGATCCGCTCCGTGTAGGGCAGCACGACGGCGTGGTCCGTCGAAGTCGCTCCCCGCTCTTTGAAAAACGTCCGTCGTCGCTCCAGTGCATCGATGAATTCAGCATAGTTGCCAATATCCATGGACGCGGCCTGTCGCAACCGATCGATCTCATGCAACCAGGACGGCGCAGCAATCCGAAAAACAGCATCAGGCCGAAAGCAGGGCACCACCCGGCCGTCCCACTCCGAGGCGCGAATCGCCTGGTGATGCGAAAGCGAATCGGCGGCTCCATCCGTCGTTGTTAGGACTTCGATGTTAAACTGATTGAACAGCGCCCGGGGACGGAAGGCCGGCTCCTGCAAACGTTCGAGCATCTGGTCGTAGATGCGCATGGCGGATGCGCCGTCGAGCTTTGTACGAATACCGAAGAGGTGGTAAAAGACGTAGTCGAGCCAGGCGCGGGTAGGCGTGCCCAGGAACAGGTAGTAATGATCGGCAAAGCATTGCCAGATGGTGCGCGGGTCCGTCTCTACCGGGGTGCCATCTTGGGTTGGAATGCCCAGATCTTCCAGGGAGATGCCGTGCGAATACAACATCCGGAAAATGTAATGGTCCGGCGTAATCAGCAGCGAGGCAGGCTCTGGAAACGGCGTATCCTCGGCCAATAGCTCTGGAGGCACATGCCCATGAGGACAGATCAACGGCAGGTCTTCGACCTCTTCGTAGAGCGTACGCGCAATGCGCCGGACTGCCGGTTCGGGGTCGAAGAAACGGTCGGGGTGAAGATGTAAAGAGTCCACAGTTGGTGAGGAGCTTTGATGACGCTTCAAACGGGTAGACAGGAGCCGTCCCCCGCTTCGTGAGGACAACAACAGGCTCCGTCCCTAAAGCCACACTACAAGCAAAAGCGTGAGCGGAGCCGGCATGATACGACGCGGCTCCGCTCACTGATTCTACTTCACCAACACCATGCGTTTGGTCACCACGGTCTCCCCGGCGTTTAACCGATAAAGGTATACCCCGCTCGCCACCTTCTGGCCATTCATATCCGTACCGCTCCAGGTTACCTGGTAGCTTCCGGCCCCCTGCTGCTGGCTTTTCACCAACGTTGCCACTTCCTGCCCCAGCACGTTGTACACGACCAGCGAGACCCGTGCCGCGTTGGGCAGCGCGTAAGAGATGTTCGTCGTCGGGTTGAACGGATTCGGATAGTTCTGCTCCAACTGATACGCTGCTGGAATCTCTGTGGGATCGTACTCAATGCCAGTGGACGCATCGATACACGCCTGCACATTGACACCTGGGAACCAGTTCAGGTCGCCAACCGGACAGTCCCCCTCAGCAGCGGTGTAGGCCGCTGAGCTCATCGGATAGGAAGCGTCGAAGTCGTTGAGGAAGTACTCGAAGGTCCGGCGATTGTAGTCGTCCTCTGCATCGACGAACGTGGTCGTCTCCTTCGTCCGTCCTGTCTCCTCATGATACCACGTGAGCATGTCGATTGGTGGAGCCGGTCGGTCGGTCAGTTCGAGGTCCATCTCCACAAACGCATCCGTCGGATTCGAGATGCGGCCCTGGATGTGATCCGTGAGTGGGTCGCCCGCACCAATGATGTCATTGTCGCCGTCGGTGCCGTTGTCGGGGTTGCCATCATCACCGCCGCCATCGCCGTACGTCGCATAGAATGCCTCAAGGTCATCTGAGACGGTGTAGATGTTGTTGGTGATGTTCCAGTTCGTGGTCTCGTTCGGCTCGGAGAGGATCCATGTCATCTTGGCCTGCCCGTTCGAGGCGTACACCTCGCCGGACTCGTCGAACTCGGACTGACGAACCACGTCGCTGGTGTCCGCCCCCGCCGCAAAAGCATCAACGAAGAGGTTGTTGGTGATCTGGACCGACGTACCGACCTGTCCGAGCGCCATCATGCCATGATACGAGACGGCATCGATGACCGTGTTGTGGTCGAAGATCATATTATCGACAGGACCCGTGCTGGAGCGGTGTCGGATGATACGGTCCGTGTAGTTAACGAACGTATTGTTCCGGAAGATGAGCGAATCGATCGAACCGTCGCGGAGATCGATGCCCTTCCCGGCTCCGAAGTTGGTGCCGTTCGTGCCGAGATAGCCTGAGTTTGCCCAGATGCTGTTCGTCATCTCGAACTTCCGCAGCGAGGACTGGGCACGAACGAACTGTGCCACAATGTTGACCGCCGTCACATTGTCGATCACCAGATCAAAGCCGGGTTGCGTGACGCGGATGAATGTGACAGACATCGTGGCGTTGCCATCCGGGTTGAGTTCAGCATCCTCGATCACCCCGGCAAAAGCAAAGTTGCGGAAGGTGATGTCTCCTGCCTGCTCGAACACATTGCCAACACGGTTGCCGCTCGTCGCATTCACCGTGGTATAGATCTGAGGTAGCGCACCATCGCCCTCCTCCCCGTAGATCCGGAGGTGATAATCCGAGTTGCGAATGGTCTCGTCCATCACGTATAGGTTGCCACGGCCGAGTTCGTAGATACGATCGGCCCGTGCGCGGTCGCCCGTAGCCGTGGTATCCCCATTGACGACGCGGTTGAGAAACTCGTTGTTATCAACTAGGCAGACCGCCTGATCGGTAGGGCATGTTTGCTGAGCCATGGCGGTACCAGTCACCAACAAGGCGACCGCCACAAGGGTAAAGTGGAGTATCGATTTGTACATAGCACTATAGGTAGGGTTAGGGAAAGGAACAGAGGTCCCCTACGCAGCGGCGCAGGGCGTAAGGGTTAGAGATCCACTCGAAGCCCGACGTCGACCGTCGTGCCATAAATTTCGCTATCGCTGACGAGGGTGCGGTCCAGGAAGCTGTTGTAGCGGAGAGCGGCTTCCTCCACCCCCGTGATGTTGTTGACATTGACAAGAAGCGCTATGCGCCGTCCGATACCTTGCTTAAAGGCGAGATCCACGCGGGTAAACCCGTCCTTGAGATTGTCAAACCCTGTCCGTTCGTTGCCTGCAAAAGAGGTGTTGTAGGCATCCTGATGAAAGACAGAGAGGCGGGCAGAAAATGCACGGTAGTCATAACCCAGCGAGACATTGGCAAAGAAATCTGGTTGTTGCTGAAGCTTTTGCTCGCTTTCATAGGGGATGCGCTCGATCTGGGCGATAGGCGGGAACGGCGGTCGTTCGATGAAGGTCGTCTCGATGCGTACCCGAGGAACGTGGGTCGTAGAGCGCACAACAGAAAAATTGTACCCGATTACGAGGCCAGAAAGCAAACCAGGCAGGAATCGCAAGTTCGTCTGATGCTCTACTTCAACACCGTAGACAGTAGTCGGGCTGGTGGAGTTGAATGGTACAATCAGCGAGAATTCGCCTCCTGCTCCAAACGGGCTCTCAAAGTCGATGCCAAGGGAATCGAACACCGCATCGCCTTCATAGGTGAGCCCGTTGATCCGCTGGAAGTAGTCCTTGATATCTTTGTAGAAAAGAGAGACTGAGAACAGCCCAATACGTTGTCCAAAAAAGGACGTGTTGACCTCGTAGTTCCAGGCTTTGGCAGCACGGAGGTTCGGATTCCCCAGTTGAATATTGTTGCCGGGGAAGAACGTGCTTGACCGCCGGGCTACTACATTGGCGAGGCGGCTGTTGAAGTCGGGACGAGCAAGTGCCCGGTAGGCCGCCAACCGGACCGTCATGAAGTCGGTCGGGCGGATAGTGAGGTGCGTATTTGGGAGCCACACCGTTTCCTCGTGTGTGGCCGACGTGTCGCGGATGGCTCCAGAAGGGACCGGATACCCATCAAGCCCGTTCGGCGCATAGCGACTCGCGTAATCGTTGTTCTCGTGTTCGACACGAAGCCCGGCAATCCACGTAATGCGCTGCCCAATATTGAACGTGTTCATCACGTACGCAGCCGAGACCTGCTCCGTGATATCGTAAAAGTCACCGCTGGCCTCAGGGTTTTCCCGGTACTGCGGGTTATTGCTTGTTACGATGTAGCCATTCCTGTTCAGGTCCCACCACGCTTGCACGGCATCGCGGTTAAGGAGCGGCGACAGGGTAAACCGGTCGTACAGATTTTCACTCTGCGCCCCAGATCCAAGAAAATTAGTTGCGAGGATAAGCCGGTTGTTGAACAGCGCGAGATCCTCGAACATCGTGCCGCTAAAGTCTTTCGGGGCAATGGTGCCATCCGGCATCAGGACCGACATCGGAAACGGCTCGTTGTAATACGGCGAGAACAGTTCGCTGCGCTCCCGGCTGCGGCTTTTGCTCCTGAACTTCCCACCCACCTGGAGTTCACCCCGGAGGCTTGAACCGAAACCATAGTCCCGAGCAAGGTTGAGATACGCCGAGAGGTCGGTATCCCTGCTCTCCTCTGTGCGGTAGAAGCCGGAGTAGAGATACGCCTTCTCGAAGTTGTTCAGCGCATAAGGAATGATGTTCTCCAGATTCCCCCTCCTCACACTGTCTGGAATCGCTCCCATTCCTGCAACAGGAACGCCGTCCTCGGTAATCGAGGGTTCTGTAAACTGAAGTTCGTAGTCAAATGGAAAATCAAAGGCAGAGCGTGCATAGGAAGCCCCCCAGGTTGTGTTTAGTCCGAAGAGGTAATTCTCACCTGTGAGCGCCCCGTTGAAGAGGTGGATCGTCTGCTCCCGGTCCCGAGCCGTGTAAAACACAAGGTCGTCGAGGGTGGGATAGTTGCGACTATAGGTAATGAAGTCCCGGCTGGTCTGGTTATACAATCCACTCAGTTTGACAAACCCACCATCGGGTGTCGATACATCCAGGATGGCCCCGAGCCCACCTCGTCGCCGGGTTTCATCCGTGTATTCAAGCTGGAGTTCTTCGATCAAGCACACCGTAAAATCGTTGGTGCTACAGTCGTAATCTGTGTCATACTGTTCATTGCTCCGGTTCCGTTGCTCCAGGTTACCCGTAAGTTGGACACCCAAAACATCTCCTAAAAACCGTTCGCCGTAGCGAAAATCAAGATCATATTGCCCCAGGTCGCCTGCCAGTTCATTGTAAACCCCTGTCGCGTTAACACGGAGTTGACGCTCCCTTGGGGCACGGCGTGTGACGAGGTTGACGCTTCCAGCGATGGCGTCGGCGTCCTTGTCCGGCGTAAGTGCCTTGAACAGTTCGATCCCTGCCAGCGACCCCTGCGAAATAGCGCTGAGATCTACGCTTCGGGCTTCCGCATCGGTCGGTGCAATCTTGACTCCATCGACAGTCACATTTGTAAAGGCTCCGCTCAGGCCGCGCAGAACAATCTGGTTGGCTTCGCCGCCCGACCGCTGCACAGACACCCCCGGCAGGCGACCGATGGCTTCGGCGGCGTTGGCATCAGGAAGTTCTTGAATCTTCTCCTCGGAGACGACATTGACGATGGTGTTCGAGTTGAGCTGCTGGTTGATGGCTGCCACCTGCCCTTCGGCCTGCGCCGTGATGACAATGTCCTCGCCCTGTATAACACCGAGCGCCAATTCCACATGCTGTGTCGTTGTCTCCCCGCCCGTAATCGTAACCGGCACCTCTTTTGTCTGATACCCCAGGTATGACACGCGCATCGTGTAGCTGCCCGCTGGAATACTGCTGATGCGGTAGGTCCCATCCAGATCCGTCGCGTTGCCCAATGAGGTGCCGAGCAGGTAAACGTTGGCTCCAGGAAGCGTTTCCGCTGTCAGCGAATCGGTGACGACGCCGCGCAATGTGCCCTGCTGCGCAAAAGCAGCGGTCGATAATAGCAGCAACGCGAGGATCGCTGCACCCCTGAGCATGATCGCTTTCATCACCATTCAGCTTTTTGTGCTCGCATGTAACCGGGGTCCACTCTGCCTACTTTCATTAGCCTCCTTCTATCAAGTGGAATCGCTTCCGTATAGCGGCTGCTTCCTAAAGGCATGCAATGAATTAGACATCTTCTTAACCGGTAACTTCACCGGTTAATCTATAGCACCTTTTTTTGAATGTCAAGGTATTCTCCACCTCATCTTCAAAAAAACGACGAGACCAACGCTTTCGCTATTCTGCTACTGCAGAGCGTCCAGGTCGACGAACTGCATGTCAGCGAAATCCTGATTCTCACCGCCCATCGCCCAGCAGAACGTATAGCGGCTCGTGCCCGCCCCGGCATGGATCGACCAGCCCGGCGAGAGGATCGCCTCTTCATTGCGCACAACGAGGCTGCGTGTCTCCTGTGGCTCCCCCATGAAGTGAAAAACGACCTCCCCCTCCTGCACATCGAAGTAGAGATACGCTTCCGTACGCCGCGCATGGGTATGGGCAGGCATGGTGTTCCAGACGTTGCCGTCCACTAACTCGGTCACACCCATCACCAGTTGTGCACTCTCCATACCGCCAGGATGGATGTACTTGTAGAGGTTGCGCCGGTTGGCTTTCTCCTGGCTGCCCAATTCCGTCAGGTCGGCTTCATCCTGGCTGATGTGGGTGGTGGGGTAGGTGGTATGCGCCGGGTAGCTGACGAGGTAGAAGCGAGCAGGTGTATTCGCATCGTCGCTCTCAAACGACACGTCCTTGCTCCCACGCCCGACGTACAATCCATCAAGGGATTGCATGGCGTACCGCTCGCCATCGACTGTGACGCTCCCGCTACTGCCTATGTTGAGCAAGCCAATCTCGCGACGCTCAGCGAAATAATCAGCGGCCAGGGCTTCGTCAGCCTCCAGCGCAAGGACATGCTGGGTTGGAACGATGCCACCCAGGATAACACGGTCGAGGTCGATAAAGCGAAACGTTGCCTCGCCGGGCACAAAAAGGTTCTGGACGAGGAAGTGCGACCTGATTTCGTCTGTCGTCATGCGCTTGAAGCGCTCGGTATCTGGCAGGTAATGCATAGATTTGTGTGGTTGAAAGGTATTTCGATTTTGGTGATGTTTGCTACCGGACACTTTGACCGGTTTTAGCTCTGAAAGAGGAAAAGCCCGCGATCTGGTGTAGTTTGGGGTTGTCAAGATCCCACGCCACCAACCGACAGGCTTCTCCATGAGTGACAATGTACGACGCTTTGCCGCTGT
>DATGCC010000413.1:0-5608 GCA_035312345.1 Rhodothermales bacterium | reverse complement strand
GATTACATCGCCGACAGCGATTTTCGAGCCATCCAGGCCCTCTTCCCGCTGGCTGATCTCGTCACGGTAGATGGTGCCGGGCACTGGGTCCACGCCGAGAAGCCGAAAGCACTGACACAGGCCGTGCTGGATTTTTTGAGGTAGCAGAAAAGGTGGTTTCCGCGTTGAAAGGTAGCCCGATGGCGGTCAATCAGGGCGATACGAAGAATGATTCAATGTGAGCAAGGTCGCTTTCCATGCGATCGATGCGGGCGTAGAGCAGGAAACGGCCATCAGGTGTGAGGCTAAGACCGGGCTCGTCGCGAATGAGGCGATCCAGGGTCACGTCCAGTGGAGTTGCTTGTCCCGTGACCGGGTCCAGGCGGTGCAGGCGGGCAGGGCCACCATCTCGGTAGACGACGAATAGCCCCGCTTTTGTCACAGCCCAGTTGCCCCAGTCGTCAGGAGTGAGGTGTTCGATAAGCAAGCGGGGGGTGCCACCGTTGATCGGGAGGCTCCACAGGCCCGGTTCGCCGAAGCGGGTTATGTAGAGGGCCGTTCCATCGTACGACTCAACCGCCAGGCGACCGCCGTCCTGGGTAACCTGCTGTGCCGCACCGCCTCCGGTCGGGGTTTTCCAGATCTGCCAGGTTCCTGTGCGGTCAGAGCTAAAGTAGAGCCACTGGCCGTCGCGCGACCAGCGTGGGGCGCGGTCATTGGCTTCATGTGTTGTCAGGCGTAGTGGAGTTCCTCCGGTTGCATCGATCACATAGATGTCGGCCTGTTCTTCCACGAACACCTCAAGGGCGATCTGCTGGCTGGTGGGGGACCAAGCAGGCGTGCCCACGGTGGCTCCGTCGAAGTGGGTCAGGCGCAAAGCAGCACGACCGTCCCTTTGGGCTCGCCACAACTCGGGGGTACCAGAACGGGCAGAGACAAAAGCGACATGCTGTCCATCCGGGGCAAAGGCAGGTTGTTTATTCCACCACGCCGACGCGATGAGACGGTGGGCTGTAGTGTCCGGCGCTTCCAGCGAACGCCCCCACAGGTTGACTTCGATCATCCACTCTTCGAAGACGAGCCGTTGTCCATCCATCGATAGGACTGGAAAGCCGGGATCCCGTGCTGCAACGTCTGCGAGGCGCTCCGGTGTACCTCCCGTCGCCAGGATGCGCCAGAGTTGAAACCGGCCGTTGCGGTTCGAAGAGAAAATGAGAGTTCGGCCATTCGGCGTCCAGGTGTGCCCGGCCAGACCGGCAGCATCGTTGGTCAGACGTTGCGGTAGGCCGCCCCGGGTTGGCATCCGGTACAGGTCGCCGACGCCTTCGCTGTTCGAGCGCTTAAAGGCGATAGTTTGTCCATCTGGCGAAAAGATGGGGTTCAAGTCGCCCCGGTTGGTAGCGGGTGGGGTGGTAAGAGGATAAGGGTTGGGCATGGTGTGGTCTAAGGCAAACAGCCTCCACGTCTGCGTCGTAGGGTCGTGCGCCGAAAAGACCAGGGTGCTGCTATCTGGAGACCACGTCAGGCCCCAGGGGCGAGCCAGGCCGTCCGCAAGGCGGCGCGTGTCTTGTCCTGTTGCCGATGTTTGAAGCAGCGCACAAGAGCCGGGGCTCGTACACGAGAAAAAAGCGATCCACTGACCATCAGGTGCCCAGGCTGGATATGCGGCGTCGGTTTCCTCATCACTGATGAGCAGAGGAGTATCCACATCAACGCTCTTTACGAACAAGCCAGCATGTGCGCCTGGGTTGGTTTGCGCAATGAAGGCCACCCGTTCGCCATCTGGCGCGAGCGCAGCGCTGTACTCGATTCCGGGCGTTGCCGTCAGCGGAGCAGTCTGAGGCAGGAGCGGCCTGCTAGCAGCGCGATCACTGACCAGCCAGGTCCCCGTTGCCAGTGCCAGAACAAACAGGGTCAAGCCCATGGGAAATAGCCAGGAGATGGGGGCGCGTTGGGGAGGTGGCGAAGCGATTTCGAGCGTAGGCAGGGGTGCGAGCGGAGCGTCGGTTATCAGGCCGTCACCGCCGACGGCAGGGCGGACCGGAGCAATAAGCCGATAGCCGGTCTTTGGAATCGTTTCAATAAAGCGCGGGTCTCGTGGATCGTCGTCAAAGGCTTTGCGGAGTTGTGAAATGCACCGACTCAACGCATTCTCTGTCACAAAAACATCTGGCCAGAGATCATCCAGAAGCGCTGAACGCGGCACCACCTGTCCGGCGCGCTCGGCAAGATAGACGAGCACCTGCGTCGCCTTGGGCTCAAGGCGCTCTTCTCTCTCCTGTCCGTGAAGCCGATTGGCTTCCGGCAGGACGGTCCAGGGGCCAACCTGAAAGGGAGATTCTGAAAGGGAAAACGTAGGGGCAGCGTGGTCTGGCATCGGGGACCTACAGATGGCTCAAAAAGGCAACATACCCTGTGGCAGCGGCGGCATCAAGGCAGATTGGAAGCGCTAAAGCACGGCTCAAGAAAAACATCACAACTTCCTCAGCGAGCCATCAAGGCTTAAGAAGTACGTAGCAGCATCTTGGGAATTGCACAACCGGTCGCTGCCAACGGGTAGAGAGACCGTTCCCTTACTTCACGCTAGGTTGTTTATGCTGTATTCTATGACTGCACAACGCTTCCCATGCCTGAGAAGAGGCATCGTTCTCGCTGTCCTTGTTTTACTTCTGCTGCCCGCCACGGCATTCGCCCAGACGACGTTTGCCAATGTGACCGATGATTTTCCCAATCTGACGTTGCGCGCCTGGGGTGGTAGCTGGATCGATTATAATAGTGATGGGCTTCTTGACCTTTTTCTCGGGCATTTTGGCCTGGGTGACGGGCATGTGCTCCTGCGTAACACCGGCACCGGTTTTGAGCGTGTAGCTGTTGCTGCCTTTGCCGAAGGCCCTGTCATGATCGGACATACCTGGGGTGATTACGACAACGATGGCGACCCCGATCTTCTGGCTGCGGGGAATAGCACGGTGCTCTATCGCAACGACGGCAATGATCTCTTTACCATGGTGACCACCGGCGTCATCGGAGAGCAGGCGGCTAACCGGGGTTGGGCGGCGGCGTGGGGCGACTACGACAACGATGGGCATCTTGACCTTGTCGTAGCGTACCCGGTCGGTTTCGTGGATGGCCCGCCCATCCCAAACCAACTGCTACACAATACCGGCGATGGCACCTTCGAGCGGGTGACCGATGGCCCCGTCGTCGAGGGGTTAGACACCTATACCATTCCGTCATGGGCGGACTATGACCTCGATGGCGACCTCGACCTGTTCATTGGTAGTGGTCCGGCCAGCGGAGGAGTTGACCCTGACCACCTCTATCGTAACCGCCTCGCCGAGACTGGCACGGCCTCCTTCGAGCGGATCACAGGTCTTAACATTGCTGATGATCCCCGTGATGGTCAGGTGATGAACTGGATTGACTATGACAATGATGGGGATCTCGACCTGTTCGTGACGAACTATCTGGGAACCAACGATCCCAACTTCATCAGCCTACCACCTGATCTGTATCGTAATGAGGGCGATGGCACGTTTACCCGTATCACCGACAGTCCCCTGACGCAACGTGCTAACGGCAACGATCTTGCCAACGTGTGGGGGGATCTGGACAACGATGGCGATCTGGATGTGATTATCGCGACGGCCCGCGTTGTGGCGGGACCGGGCATCGGAGAGCAGCGCATCTTCTTTAACAACGGCGATGGTACCTTTGAGGTGGGCGGGCGACTGACAGGTCTGTTACGGGAAACTACCAGTTCAGGAGCTTCCCTTGGCGATTATGACAACGACGGCGATCTGGATGCCGTGATAACAAGCGTCAGCCCTGGCATACCAGAAAACCTAGTCTATCGCAACAACTTGTCTAACGGGAACGGGTGGATCAAGCTTCGGCTTGAAGGGACGATGTCCAACCGGAGTGCCATTGGGGCGGTGGTGAGGGTTACTGCCCAAATCGGTGGGCAAACGATCAGGCAGTTGCGGCAAGTCTCTGCACAGAACTCTTTTGGTGGGCAGAACAGCCTGATCGTCCATTTTGGTCTTGGTGATGCCGCCCGTATTGAGGAACTGGTTATTTCATGGCCTTCCGGGCAAGAAACGCGTGTTGAGCGGGTGTTGCCGAACCAAACCGTCACGGTGGTAGAGGGCGAGCCCTTTGGCGGTGTGGTGGTAGGTACAGCGGCCCCGGTGCCCCTACCAGAGCGTTTTGCCTTGCATGCAAACTACCCCAATCCGTTCAATCCGACGACGACGCTCATGGTTGATTTGCCGGTGCGAGCCGAGGTGCATGTGGTGGTATACGATGTGTTGGGCCGTCGTGTGCTTGCCTTGCCGCCTCAGGGTATGGAAGCGGGCAGGGAGCACACGATCGCGCTCGACGCCAGTGCGCTAGGTTCCGGCGTGTATCTGTACCACGTCACCGCCACTACCGGCCAGGGAATGACTACACGCACCGGCCATTTCACGTTGCTAAAATGAGGCTACGGCACCAAACAGCCTTAGGCGCTTCTGAGTGCTTCGATAGGTTCAACGCGGGCGGCCCGGCGGGCGGGGGCGAGGCCGGCCAGCAGGCTCACCAGTAGGGCTACGCCGAGGATGGCACCGATCATCCAGAGAGGAAGGTGGAACACATCCACGGGTGGGATGGCAAGGCGGTGCAGGTAGTAATCGACACCGACCTGGATCAGTGAGGTGATACCCCATCCAAAGAGCAACCCGGCAGCGCCACCAATCAAGCCCAGCATGGCCCCCTCGACGAGAAAGAGCCGCTGAAGATCGCCCTCTTCGCCACCGACAGCTTTCATCACGCCGATCTCACGGGTGCGCTCCATCACGCTCATCATCATCGTGTTGGCGATGCCGATGGTTGCCACCAGCAAGGCGATGAAGCCAATAATGCCGAGCGCGAGGTCCATGATGACGAAGAGCCGTTCGAGTTGTTTGAACTGGTCGCGGGCGGCGCTCACGTACACGCCCTTCTGCTCGATAGCCTGTCGCACCGGTTCGAGCGCAGCATCGCCGACGAGCTGGACGCGGGCTGCTGCATAGCCGCCTGGTGCGCTAGTGTTGAGTAGTAGGTCGAGCGTGGAAAAGAAAGTAATCTTGCGCATGGTTTTGGCCCGTTCGAGGGGCAGCAGCACGCGCAGGAAGCCCGACAGCGGCTGTGCCCCTTCCCCGATCAGGCCTGCCACGCGTATACGCTGCTGATGGGTGTCCATCGGTAGGCTTGTCAATCCAAACGTCAGCGCGGCACCAAGCCGCTGCATTTTGCCGAAGTCTAGTGTGATCGTTTTGATGATGATCTCTTGTCCAACAATATCAGCCGGGTTTTCATAGCCGAGCCGTTGTGCCATCGCTGGTGCGATGAGCAGAGCGGTGTCGGTAGGAGCGGAGAAGAACGCTCCCGTCGTCGGCTGGTATAGCGGGATCTGGGCAAACGACATCGGGATTGCCTCCGCAGAGGCAGCGGCTTCTCTGCCGTTGGCGAGCAACTGAATAGGAAAAACGAACTCGGGATAGGCTGCCAGCACGCCGTCCATCTGCCCGATGATCTGCAAGAGGCTGTCGGTGAGCGGGACGGGCGGCAGGCTGTCTGGGCGCGTCGAGGGGCGCGGTGCGGCTCCGCC
>DATGCC010000412.1:0-5220 GCA_035312345.1 Rhodothermales bacterium | reverse complement strand
TCCTGCACCTCGGTGGTCTGATAGGCATACGTCGTGTTGAAATCGACCTGGAACTGGCGCGTGCTCACTGGCGTGACGCCGAGCGCGAATTCGACGCCTTTCCCATTGATCTGACCCACGTTGCGCTCCACGCCAAAGGCCCCGAAGCCCGTCGAAGGAGCCGGGGTAAACTCGATGATCGAGTCGTCCGAGAAGGTGCGGAAGAAACTGGCCTCGACACTAAGACGGCTGAAGAGTTCGGTATCCAGCCCCACTTCGATCTCGCGCACGCGTTCCGGCACCAGCAGCGTGTTGCCCACACCACCGACGCGAGAACCGGCTCCGAAGCCGGAAGGCGACGCCTGGAAGAGGATCGCCACCACATCGTCAAGGTTGGGCAGGTTGCCCGCCTCGCCGTAGGCCGCGCGGAACTTGAGCAGGTCGAACATCTCCGGCACAAAATCGAACTGGTCGAACCGCACCGACCCACGGAGGCTCGGATAGGTGATCGACGAGGCATCGGCCCCGATGGCACTGGCGAAGTCGCGGCGGAGGATACCTTCCAGGAAGTAGGTGTTGTTGTACGACACCTGCTGCTGGATGTACAGGCCCGCCTGCCGGGCGTTGAGGAAATCTTCATTAACGCCCTGGATCGCCGACCCAGTGCCGATGTCCGTTACGAGATCGGTCGAGAAATCCTGCGCCGTGCCACTGAACGTCCGGTTGTTCTGATCAAAGAACTGCCCGCCCACGATGCTCGTGGCGTTCAGCCCCGGCGTGATGTCGTAGCGATATCGGACGTTGACATTCCCATTGTACTGGTCATTCTCCCGTACGAAGATGTTGCGCTCACCCCTGGTCCGTCCCGAGTAGAACCGGTTTTGCGGGAAGGTGCGGTCCTGACGCAGCTTCGAGGCATCGTAGCCAAATGTACCCGTGATTTCGAGATTCCGCATCGGCGAGTAGCTGCCTTCGAGAGAACCGACGAACCGGTTAATGTCGAAGCGGTCGTCGAGGGCATTGACCGAGAGGCTGTCTGTGAACTGGTACGACGTTGGGAACAGCAGGGTGTTGCCCAGGAAGCCGAAGATGTCGTTATCGTTGTCGGGCCGCCGGAAGTTGTTGAGCGTGTAACCCACGCTGGCTTTCAGCGTCACCTGTTCGCTCGGGAAGGCGTTGAAGTTGGCGCGGAAGGTGGTGCGCTCGCCCTCATTGTTGGGAATAATGCCTTCTTCGTAGCGGTTATCCACGGAGGCAAAGAACGAGACCGCTTCGCCGCCGCCCGAGAGGCTGAGCGTGTGCTGGCGGATGTCGCCTTCGCGGAAGAGCGCGTTGGCATCGGCTGCCGATTCGTAATCGGTTTCGCTATACTCGCCGATGTTTTCGTTATAACCAAACGAGCCTTTGTAGCGCACGCTGAGGTTGCCCCGGCGGGCAATGGAACCCCGCTTGGTAGTGATGATCACGACGCCGTTGGCACCCTCGGTACCATAGATGGCCGTGGACGCCGGGCCTTTAAGAAAGTCGATGGAGGCAATCTCCTCGGGGTTGAGGTCGGCCAGCGCCGAGATGCCCTGACCACCAGCACCAAAACCAGAGATCTCAGAGTTGTTCATGCGCACGCCATCCACATAAATGACGGGCTGTCCATCGCCGTTGAGGCCGCCCCCGCCACGGATGTTGAACCGCACGCCACCGCCCACATTGCCAGAGGACGGCAGGACGTTCACACCGGCAATTTTACCGCCGACAAGCTGGCTCAGGTCCTGGTAGGTGTTCGTTTCGGTGAGCTTTTCAGCATCAACACGGCCTACGGATACGGTAGACTGCGTCTTAGATGTGCTCGACGCAATACCCGTCACCACGACCTCTTCCAGGCCCGTATAGTCTGGCTGCAACGCAATGTTGACCTCCAATTCCTGGCCTGCCGTTACCGAAATGGTTTGCTCCTGCTGGCGATACCCAACGAAGCTGGCGCGCAGGGTATAGGTGCCCGCAGGCACATCCGCGATTTCATACATGCCGCTGACGTCTGCCGCCGCGCCGCGTGCCAGTTCAACGAGCAGCAGGTTGGTGCCAGGCAGCGTCTCGCCGGTCTGGCTGTCTGTGACCTGGCCTGTCACCGTGGCCGTCTGCGCCACTGCCAGTCCAGGGACCAACAACAGCGCCATAATAAATAGCGTTGGTAGATAGGTTTTCATGATGTCTCCTGATGCGTGGTAAGTAAGTGATTGGGTCCTTCATCTGCCCACAAGCGGTGTTCCCAGCACCGTAGCTCTTGTGTGACTCAGGCTGTCCATGCGCTGGCAAGAAATCCGTACTTGCCGGTGGATTGCGCATAGATAGCTGTTTAAACGAAGGTCAAGATAAAAACACTTCGTTTTTATGCCAGCCTAACGATAAACAAAGCGCTCGTTTGCATGCTTTTTTTACAGTTCACCTGTTCGCAGTCCTCCACGAACCGTTTGCTATCTTTCCTGAATGGTATGTAGAAAAAGGGCATGCTCCTGCACCATCAGGCCACTACAGGTATAAAAGCACAGAAGGCAGGCTTAGAATGTGATATTCCAGATACTTGTTCACCTCCTTAAGCCCACAAAAAGAAACGCCGATGGAAGCGCTCTCCATCGGCGTCCGCTGTTCTGCTCCTATACGAACCGTTTGCTTACTGCCCTCCCAGAATGAGAGGTAGCCCGCTTTCTCCAGCACCAACGATGATCGTCTTGGTGTTGGGCGAAGCCGCGAGGTTCTGCGTAGCCTCAATGCCTTTGAACCGGAGGTACTGCTGCGAGAGGCTGGCCGTGATAATGCGCTGGTACTCGGCCTCGCCTTCCGCTTCTATTTTCTTACGTTGCGCTTCCAGTTCCTCTTTGCGGATGGTAAACTCGTAGCGCTCGGCTTCCTGCTCTTCCTTGAGCTTGTTCTGAATAGCTACCTGGATCTGCTCGGGCAAGCGCAGGTCGCGGATGAGCACCGCATCGACCTGTACGTAGCGCCCCTCCACACCCTGCTCCACCCGCGCCTGGATCTGCTCTTGCAATTCGGTGCGCCTGGTAGAGTAGAGTTCCTCCGGCGTAAACCGACCGACAACCTCGCGCACGGCGCTACGCATCTCGGGCTGCACAAGCTTACGGTAGTAATCCGGTCCATAGTTCGTATGCAGGTTCGGCAGTTCTTCCGAGATGGGCCGCCAGCGCACCGACACATCCATGCCGATAGCCAGGCCGTTGGACGAAAGCGCGTCTAGTTCCTCCATCTTCTCCTGCACACGCACATCATATTCGATCACGCTCACCCACGGCGCGTGGACCTTGATGCCTTCACCGTAGGTCTGGCTCAGGTCAGTACCGCCGAAGGGGCTGTAGCGCACACCGGCCTCCCCGGACTGAATGGTCGTGGTCATACATCCAGCAGCCATTGAAATGACCACTAGAAAAATGAGCACGCCGACAGCAGTGCGGATGATGGCGCGGGTCAGGTTGGGATAGGAATTAGAAGCCATGTCGTATGTCTCGGGCCTGGTTTACAAGAAAGCGAAGGGTTTTCACCGGGAGTTGGTCCGTGGCAAGAACCTATGATGGTCTACGCAAAGTACCACTGAAGATGCACGAACTGCAATGTTCAGGTTACAGATTTGCAAGCTTGCAGGTTCACAGGTTTCTCTCTGGCAACCAACTCTGCAACTTGAAAACCTTGCAAATCTGATAAACCTGCAAACCTGATAAACCTTGCCCTCTACACAACCCATCAATGCAGCGGCGATCCATACGCTCACCGAAGCACTCGGCAAAGACCGCCTGCAACGAGACGTACGGCTGGCTCCCTACACGACCTTCAAGATAGGTGGCCCGGCTGATTTCTTATTCGAAGCCCACACCGCCGACGAATTGGCTACCGCCGTGGAGACAGCCCGCACGCTCGGCATCCGGCATTTCCTGCTCGGCATGGGTGCCAACATCCTCATCGGCGATGGCGGCTTTCGCGGCCTGGTCATCCGCAATGCAGCGGCGCACACCAGGGTGGATGCGGAGAAAAACCAGCTTTGGGCTGAAAGCGGAGCCATCGTCTATCCAGATCTGATCGAGGAAGCCGTCAGTGCCGGGCTATCGGGGCTGGAGCATTACGTCGGCATCCCCTCTACCGTCGGTGGGGCGCTGTGGCAGAACCTGCACTTCCTCTCGCCCCCGCCCGAGCGCGAGCGGACGATGTTTATCGAGGAGGTGCTGCTCAAAGCTGACCTGCTGACCGAAGAAAACGAGCGCCGCACTGTCGGCGTGGAGTACTTCGACTTCGGCTATGATAAATCCATCTTGCACGAGCGCGACGATGTGGTGCTCTCGGCCACGTTCCAACTCATTCCTGCGGACGAAGCACGCATGCGCGAGATCATGGAAGCCAATCTGGCCTGGCGCGCCGAACGCCATCCTCCGCTAGACACCGAGCCGAGTGCGGGTTCTATCTTCAAAAAGATCGAAGGCATCGGGGCCGGGCGGCTCATCGACCAGAGCGGCCTTAAAGGCGCAACCATCGGCGGCGCGACCGTCACGCATCGCCACGCCAACATCCTGATTAACCTGGGCTATGCCAAAGCCGCCGATGTGCGTGCCCTCATCGCCTATATCCAAGATTTCGTCGCACGCGAAACGGGCTACCGGCTGGAAACAGAAATTGCCTTCATCGGCGACTTCAAGAAGCCGATAGCTACCGAGCCCACGTTTTTGCCTCGCCCCGAGGGACTGGTTACGGCTGAAGAACGTGCGCGCCAACGCGCTGCCGGATGAAATGAAATACGAAGGGTGAGTGTCGAAGGTATTTCGCCCCCCACTTCGCTATTCGACATTCATCATTCGATATTCGATATTTTTCACTCCCTCTCTCCCACGCCCTTTTCTCCCTTTCCCAAACAATGGACTGGCTCCACGGCACCTGGGCGGTATTCTGGAAAGACCTGACGCTCGAACTACGCAGCCGCTATGCGATCAACATGCTGCTGATGTTCGTGCTCTCAGCGCTGTTGCTGGTACTCTTTGCCATCGGGCAGGAGCCGGTGAGCGACCGCGTACAGGCGGCGCTGCTGTGGATTGTGATTCTGTTTTCGGCGGCGATTGGGCTGGGGCGAGCGTTCATTGCAGAGGAGGAACGGGGGACGGTGCTGCTGCTGCAACTCAACACGCGGGGCAGCATGGTCTACGCGGGCAAGCTGCTTTTCAACTTCCTGTTAGTTTTGGGCCTGAACGTGGT
>DATGCC010000411.1:0-11146 GCA_035312345.1 Rhodothermales bacterium | reverse complement strand
ATGAAAATGGCACCTCCCTCACCAACGTGCCGACCCGTATCAAATCGCTGCTAGAGTTTAGAGAGTTGTTCGGCGGTGCCCCCACGCCCGGCACCATCACCGTCACGCTCGACAACGCCAACAGCCCCACGCAGGTCGCCATCAATCCGCAGTATTTCCTTTACAACAGTCTGCGTCTGTTCTATGACAACGGCGGCGGTGACTGCTACATCATCTCGGTGGGCGATTTCAGCACGACGGTGGCGCTCGGCGATCCGACAGATCCCACCAATAGTCCGGGCTTGCTCGTGGGCCTGGATGCGCTCAAGAAATATGATGAGCCGACCATCATCCTGTTCCCGGATGCCCTGTCGCTCGCCAGCCCAAACAACCTGTATGCCCTCCAGCAACAGGCCCTGGCGCAGTGCGAGACGTTGCAGGACCGCGTGTGTGTGTTTGACCTCTTCGAGTCGCGGGCGGGCAATGTCAACTTCGACATGGACGATGGTGTGACGGAGTTCAGGAACGCCATCGGTATCAACAGCCTGAAGTATGGGGCGACCTACGTGCCCCACTTGCAGACGACCATCCCGTACGACTTCGAGTTCAACGATGTAGCCTTGCAGCGGGCCGATGCGACCCCGGTGAACTTGGCGACTATCAGCGCCGATCCGGCACCCGTGAATCGGTTGCAAACGGCCATTACCGACCGTGCCGCGCTCGCTGCCTTTATCGCCGATCCACTGGGTAATGGCGATACGCTGACGGCTGGTTACGAAGCGATCAATTCTGCGGGGCAGACCGAGGTCGAAGAACGCATCGACTACATGGACCAGTTGGCCCAGGCGATCATCGCGTTGCAAAATACGACGGCGCTCACCGATCCCGATCTGCAAACGGCGCTCTCGGATCTGGTAATGGAAGGGGCCGCTCCCAACTTCAGCACGCTCGAAGGCATGGTGCGCACCCTGCGCCAGTACGATCAGGATTACTTCACAGATACCGTCGCTGCGCCCACGCCTACGGATCTGGCCCAGGTAGACGAAGCGGATTACACGGCGGGCGCACCCGTGACGTACGATTTCACAGGACTTGCGCCCACCGCCGCGGCCGATGGCATCTACAATGACACCAACAACGTCGGCGATACCGACAACGCACGCGCTGCCAATGCCCGTGATGACCTGCGCATCCTCTTCGAGGCGATGGCAGCAGAAGTCACGGCCCTGCATGCCGCCGCCGAAACCCGCGTCTCCGACCTCGAAACCGAAGTCATCACCGCCAACGCTATCTACGCCAACGTGGTGCAGGCCATCCAGGAAGAAGGATCGACGCTGCCGCCGAGTGGAGCCATTGCGGGCGTCTATGCCTATGTGGACCGCACGCGGGGCGTCTGGAAAGCCCCGGCCAATGTCAGCCTCAGCTCCGTCATCGCGCCCACAGTAATGATCGACGATGCCGACCAGGAGTCGCTGAACGTGGACGTCAATGCAGGCAAGTCTATCAATGCCATTCGCACCTTCACGGGGCGGGGGACGCTGGTGTGGGGAGCCCGCACGCTCGCCGGCAATGACAACGAATGGCGCTACGTGCCCGTCCGTCGCTTCTTCAACATGGTCGAGGAGTCGGTCAAGAAATCCACGTCCTGGGCCGTCTTCGAGCCGAACGACGCCAAGCTCTGGACCAAAGTCAAGGGCATGATCGACAACTACCTGTTCGAGAAATGGCAGGAGGGGGCGTTGCAGGGAGCCAAGCCGGACGAAGCCTTCTTCGTGAAGGTGGGCCTGGGCCTGACCATGACACCGCAAGACATCCTCAACGGACGCCTCATCGTGCAGATCGGCATGGCCGTCGTAAGGCCCGCCGAGTTCATCATCCTCGAATTCTCGCACAAGCTGGTGGAGACGGGGTGATTGAAACGTGAAACGTAAAACGTGAAGGTGCCGATAGCGGGTCGTTGGAGCAAAGCGGCCTCACGCATCACGTTTCACGCATCACCAGTCAGCATCATCCTCTGATTTCTAGCACACACGTATAAAAACCCAACGCCATGTATCCACTTCCCGTTTTTCACTTTCAGGTAGACTGGGGCGGCACCAAGCTCGGCTTCTCGGAAGTCACCGGCCTCAACATTGAGGTGCAGGTCATTGAGTACCGTGATGGCCTCAGTCCCGACTATTCGACCGTCAAGATGCCGGGGATGGCCAAGTACGGCAACATCACCCTCAAGCGGGGGGTGATTGAAGCCGACAACGAGTTCTACGACTGGCTCAACGAGATCAAGCTCAACAAGATCGAGCGCCGTGACATCATCATCAGCCTGCTCAACGAGGACCACGAGCCGGTGATGAACTGGAAGGTGCGCGGAGCCTGGCCGACCAAGATCACCTCGCCGGACCTCAAAGCCAGCGCCAACGAAGCGGCCATCGAGTCCATCGAAATCGCCCACAATGGCGTGACGATTGAGGCGTGATTCGTGAAGCGTGAAACGTGAGGGTGCTGGTAGCAGGCTGTTGGAGCAAAGTGGCCTCACGCATCACGTTTCGCGCATCAGATGTCCAGGTCTCGAAAAGAGCCATGCGATAACGTCTGGCAGTCTCCAGTCAGGTAAGCACACCCATGTATCCCATTCCCGTAGGGTTTCATTTCAAGGTGGATTTTGGCGGCGGTGCGTCCGATAACGACAGCCGGTTTCAGGAAGTCACCGGCCTAAGCGCAGAAGTGAACATTGAGGAATTGCGCGAGGGTGGATTGAATCAGTTTGCGCATCGGATGCCCAACGGAGCCAAATACGGCAATCTTGTGCTCAAGCGCGGGATGCTGAACGACTCGCAGGTCTCCGAATGGGTGCGCGACGCGGTCGAGAACTGCATCTTCGAGCCACGGGACATCTCGGTGATTCTGCTAAATGAGGAGCACGAGCCGCTGGCGACCTGGGAGTTTGCCAAAGCCTGGCCGGTGAAGTGGTCCATCTCAGACTTCAAGGCCCAGGACAACGCGCTCGTCATCGAGTCGCTGGAACTGGCTTATCGCATGTTCCGCAAAGGGTGAGCCTATGCCGGTCGAAATCAGAGAACTCGTCATCCGTGCCACTATCGACAGCAGGGGGAAGGAAGGCGGTAGTGGAGGCAACGGACAGGCGTCTCCCCAGCAGAAAAAGGAGATCGTTGAGGAATGCGTGGAGCAGGTGCTGGAGATCCTACGCCAGAAAGGCGAGCGGTAAAGGTGAGTTCGGATCTCTCTTACCAAGCGAAGCGGTGAGTCTACATCCTCTCTCCCCTGGATGGGAGAGGGAACGCACAAGCTAGTGTAATGCCAACCCCAACAATGAAAATCAAAGCAGAGTTTCTAGGTGAATCATGCAGGGCGGTGAACTAAAAAAAATGGTGATCGAGGCCTATAAGGAGGCCGACTACTCCGGCAGCCCGGCGGAGACGTTCACCGTGATGTTCAACCCAAACACGTACACGCAGAAGCACGAAGTTGAGTACGAGGAGCGGCAGGGACAGGGCGACTCCGGCAGCCCCCAGGTCTTTGGCAAAATCAAGCCGCAGGAGTACACTTTCGACTTCCTCTTCGACGGCACCGGCACTGCTGCGGAAAAAGTGGAGGTCAACAAGGTCGTTGATGATTTTCTGCGTGTGACCGGCAAGCTCGACGGCGAGATCCATCGCCCGATGTACCTCAAGATTTCATGGGGTGCGCTCATCTCGAAGTGCGTGCTGAAGTCTGCCGAGATCACCTACACGCTGTTCAAGCCCGACGGCTACCCGCTCCGCGCCAAAGTCAAGGCCACGTTCTCTGAAAACATTGAGGACGCGCTACGGGTCGCGGAAGAGCGCAAAAGCTCGCCTGACCTCACCCACGTTCGCATCGTGCATGAAGGCGAACACCTCTCGCTGCTTTCTCAACGGATGTACGGCGATCCGAAATACTACCTGCAAATTGCTTCCTTCAACAACCTGACCAACTTCCGTCGGCTCCGCGTGGGCCAGGAATTGCTGTTTCCGCCGCTGAAAGACGTGAATAACGGATGAGCGAAGACCGTCAAATACCGACCTCGGCTCCGGCAGACCGCCCCTCGTTCCGCATCCTGATCAACGGGGCGCAGATCAGCGGGGAGTTTCAGGTGCAGGGCATCGTCGTCATGCGCGATGTCAACAAGGTGGCGATGGCGCAGGTGATGATCCTCGACGGCGACCCGGCGACGGAAGATTTCAAAGCGAGCAACGCCGAAGACTTCGTGCCCGGCAACGAGATTGAAATTCATGCGGGCTACCATTCGGACGACCAACTCATTTTCAAGGGCCTCATCGTGCGGCACGGGCTGTCGGCGAAGAAAAACAAGCCGTCGCTGTTGCGGCTCGAATGTAAAGACGCTGCCGTCAAGCTCACCGTGGCCCGCCATGATGCTTATTTCTACGACGTGACCGACGCCGAAATCATCGAACAACTCGCAGGTGATGCTGGGCTGGAGGTGGATGTCTCGTCCGATATGATTTCCCATCCCGATCTGGTGCAGTTTCGGGCGCTGGACTGGGATCTGATCGTGGCCCGCGCCGAAGCCAACGGCTGCCTCGTCGTCACCGATAACGGCACGTTGCGTGTCCAGCCGCCGGATCTAAGCAAGGAGCCAGCCCTCGCGCTGGCGTTCGGCGGCAACATGCTCGAATTCGAGACCGTGATCGATGCCCGTTACCAGTTTGACGCCGTGACCGCCCATGCCTGGGATGCTGCCAATCAGGAACTGCTGGAGGTGGAAGCTGCTGATCCGGGAGCCGATGGGCCAGGCAATATCTTGCCTTCGGATCTGGCCGTCGTATTGGGTCTGGACGCCTACACCGTGCGGCACGCGGGGCAGTTAACGGAGACAGAATTGCAAGCCTGGGCCGACGCGCAATTGCTCAAAAGCCGCCTCGCAAAAATACGCGGGCGCGTCCGTGTGCAGGGTACCTCCGAAGTTGCACCCGGCGATGTCGTCGAATTAAGCGGCGTAGGCGAGCGGTTTACCGGCAACGTCTTCGTCTCCGGCGTACGGCATGAGATCAACACCGAGAACTGGGAGACCGACATCGCCCTTGGCCTTGACCCGGAGTGGTTCATCCCGAGCACCGATGACATTAACGGAGCCAGCGCGGGTGGTTTATTGCCTGCCGTCAGCGGCCTGCAAATCGGCCTCGTGACGGCGCTCGAAGGCGATCCTGATGGCGAAGACCGTGTGCAGGTGCGCCTTCCGCTGATCGATGCGTCGGAAGAAGGCGTCTGGGCGCGGGTGGCCTGCCTCGACGCGGGCGAGAACAGAGGCACCTTCTTCCGCCCCGAAGTGGGTGACGAGGTAGTGCTTGGCTTCCAGGGCAACGATCCACGCAAGCCCGTCCTCCTCGGGATGCTCAACAGCAGCGCCAAGCCCGCTCCGCTTCCCGGCAGCGACGACAACCACGAGAAGGGCATCATCACCCGTAGCGAGATGATGCTGCTCTTCAACGACGACGTGAACACGATCACGCTGGAGACGCCCAGCGGCAACAAGGTCGTGCTCAGCGAGGAAGATGGCGGCATCAGCCTCACCGACGAAAACGATAACAAAATCATCCTCAATGCCGACGGCATTACCATAGAAAGCGCCTCCGACATCAACATGAAAGCTTCCGGCGACATCAACATCGAAGGCACCAACGTGTCGAGCGCCGCCAACGGGCAGTTCAAAGCTGAGGGCAGCGGCGGGGCCGAGATGACGTCCAGCGCTACGACCGTCGTGAAAGGCTCGCTGGTACAGATTAACTAAGGGTGGGAGGATGGGAGTTTGGGGGTATGGGAGGAGGGAAAAGCTAAGACATAATCCCCACACTCCCAGCCACCCATACCCCCATACAAAACGCTAGCGCTTCCACGAAGCACAACGAAAAACCAAAACGACCACGCAACCACGAGGCACGAAAATGGGCGCAGCAGCACGCATCACGGATACGACGACGCACGGCGGCACCATCGTGGGGCCGGGCGAGGCGACGGTCCTGATTGGTGGGATGCCTGCCGCCGTGGCGACGGATACACACGTTTGCTCGCTGCCGCCGAATGCCCATCAGCCGACGGCCAGTCCGTTCCCGATGGGCAGTACCACGGTGATGATCGGCAACAAACCGGCGCTGCGTACCGACGACACCTGCCTGTGTGGCGCCGCCGCCGCAGTGGGCGAACCAACCGTAATCATTGGCTGAACGATGGCTGACAATCGCTCTTTTTTGGGAACAGGGTGGGGTTTCCCGCCCACCTTCCGGCGCAGCACCGGCGGCGTGGATATGCTCTCTGAGGAGGAGGATATCCAGAGCAGCCTGGAAATCCTGCTCTCGACCCGCGTCGGTGAGCGCGTGATGCAGCCGAAGTACGGATGCAACATGGATCGGCTCCTCTTTGAGCCGCTAGACACCACGCTCCAGGCGTACATGAAAGACCTCATCCGTACCGCCATCCTCTACTTCGAGCCACGCATCATCCTCAACGATGTGGTGCTGGAGCCAGACGTACTTGAAGGCCGCATCCTCATCAAAATCGACTACACGGTGGCGACCACCAACACGCGCAACAACTTCGTCTATCCCTTCTATGGGGAGGAAGGCGTCGAAATTTCCTAAACCGGCATGCCTGCAGACTGCTTTTTCCTGAATCCGCTTCAACGCGACGGCACCAGCCAGAACCAGCGACTGGCCGAGGCGCTGGTGCCGTCCTATGTGGCGGTGGACGAACGGTCGCTGTCGGATCTGCTGGTCTATGCCCGCCGCTATGCCCGCTTGCTGCGCTACTACACGCCTGACAACGTAGGCAACGGCGACTGGGTGGCGTTCATTGAGCAGGACATCAGCACGCTCGTTTCCATCGTCGCCGTCACTGAATACACCGAATACCGGGACGCGTTTGATGCGTTGGTGCAGCAGGTGGAAGATGCCGCCGTGTCTGACAAGGCCGATGCGCTCGCTGCTCTGTTTCCGCCCATCGCGGCGCTGGCGGCAAAGATGGACCGGTGGTACGGGCAGTCGATCAAGGGGCTGGCGCTGCGCTCAGGGCTCTACCGCTATATCACTTCGGTGTTGACGGATGCGTATCGGAGCCTGATCGCGTATGCGTTGCGGCTGGAAGCGGTGGGCGTGTCGGTCACGTTGCCGACGACCGGGTTCAGTGAGGCGTGGTCGTTGGTGAATGTGCAGAGCGATCTTTCCCTGTTTCAATCTGGCACGCTGACCGATCTCGACGAGATTGAGGAGGCGACAAAGCGTGTGGCGGCGGTCTTTGATCAGGTATATGAGGTGCTGGTCAACATCGTCACGAAGGCACCGGAATATCTCCAAGAGACGCTCGACAACTATGCGGATCACCAGCCGCACATGGCGCTCTTTATCACCTTCCTGCTGCTGTTTCAGCACGCCCAGAACCACCTCAACGAGATCACCGAAAAGCACCTGCTTTTTTATTACCAGGAGGTGCTGCAACTCGATTATCGCCCTGAGCAGCCCGATGAGGTGCATATCATCTTCGGGCTGGCGAAAAACTTCTTTGCCGTACAGGTGCCCGAAGGGACGTATCTGAAGGCTGGCAAGGATGACCTGGGCAAAAACCTTTTCTATGCCACCGACCATGAGATCGTTGTCAACGAGGCGACACTCCACGAGACACACGGTCTCAAGACGATCTTTCTGGACAAGACCGAAGACGCGACCTACGGCACCCTCATCCACAACATCTACGCCGCGCCCGTCGCGCATTCAGCGAACGGTCTCGGTGCGGAGATTGAAGAGGAGGATGGCAAATGGCTGACGTTTGGCGGGGTGATGATGCCTTATGCCGAGATCGGCTTTGCCATTGCCTCGCCCATGTTGCTGTTGAGCGAAGGCACGCGCACCATCACGCTGATTTTTGCTTTTGATGCGCTATCCACACTCATCACGGATCAGGTGAACATTGTGGCGTCCGAGTTGCAGCACAACGTCAAGGTGTATGCGACCGGAGCAAAGGCGTGGGTGCCCGTCACGGTCGAAAACGTCGCCATCAGTACCGCCGACAATACGATTACCTACACCCTGAGCCTGCCGCCGGATGTCGAGCCTATCGTTCCCTTCAATCCTGACAAACTAGCCGAAGGCTTCGACACCCATTTCCCCGTCTTCAAATTCATCCTCGACAACAAGGGCTACTCCGCCGAAGGCTTCGACCTCCACCTCGCTGCTGACCTGCCCGACTACGACACGGTCACCGGGTACGCGGCAGGCGATTATGTATACCACGACGGCAGTGTCTTCGTCGCAAAACAAGCCTCGACCCATGTAGAGCCTGGCACATCGTCAGTAACCTGGGAGCAGGTGGGGAGCATCGCGGAGTTTGACGAGGATAAACTATATAACGAAGTCAACAAGGACTTCGTGCGGTACGGGGGCGCGATGTATCGGGCAAAGGGCGTTGTCGGAAAGGGCTTGTTGCCCGATCTCAACCCGGCCATGTGGGAGCCGGTGGCGCGGTCGTATCCCTACAAATACCTGCACGGCCTCGCGTTGCAAAAACTCACGATTGATGTGGCGGTCAGCGGGATGCGCAGCCTGATCCTGGAAAACGATCAGGGGACGCACAATTCGGCCAAGCCGTTCATGCCGTTTGGCCCCCAGCCCAAAGTAGGCAGCAGCCTCTATATCGGGAGCCATGAGGTTTTTCAGAAGCGCCTCGCAGGCACCGCCGACCCGGAACTGATGCTCGAGATCACCTGGGGTGATTTACCTTCTGAAAGCTTTGATGCCCACTATACCGCCTACAATGTCTCTCCCCTGAACAACAACGCTTTCAAAGTAGATCTTGAGGTGTTGCGAGACGGTGACTGGGCAAGGGCGAGCAACCAGGCGCTCTTTTCACCTTCCTCAACGACGCTGGCTCCTGACGATGAGATTTCCTTTACGTTGAACGATGTGCTCATTGATCGTCGACCATTGCTTGATGCCTTCGCAGGTTTTAAACGCAGCCTCGAACGCGGATTTCTGCGGCTCTATCTCCAGAAGGACTTTTACCACGCGCTCTATCCGAAGCGGCTGGCGGAAGAGGCTGTCAAGAACAACAACGCCAACATTCCCAACCAGCCCTATACGCCGCTCATCACGTCCATAAGCCTGTCCTACCACGCCCAGGAGGTAATCGACTACGCGGTGAGGACGCGGGCAGATTTCGAGGATCGCGTCGAGCAGTTCTTCCACATCTATCCGTTTGGGCAGGTCGAGTGCTTTCCTATTGATGACGACGGCGCGGCTGCGTTCTGCATCGATCAGGCATTGGTGCCCTCGTTTACCGTCACGAAAGAGGACAAGGACGCTGGCACGAGCGAAATTGTGGATGCGGAAGGGACGCTTTACCTGGGCATCGACAGGCTCAAGCCGCCACAGAATCTGGCGGTGCTATTCCAGGTAGCTGAAGGCAGTGCCGACCCCGAGAAGGAACGGCAGGAGGTTGTCTGGTCCTATCTCGCAGGTGGCGCGTGGGTGGATTTCAAGTCCACCGAAATCCTCTCCGACACGACCAACGGCCTGCTCACGTCCGGCATCATCCAGTTTGCCACACCCAAGACGATGACCGACACCGGCACGGCGTGGCCCACGGGGCTGTTCTGGATTAAGGCGAGTGTGGCCGAGGAGACGGAGGCGGTAAGTAAGCTGATCGCGGTGATGCCGCAGGCGGTGAAGGCGTCCTACGAAAACCAGGACAACGACCCGAACTATCTGGCGACCGCGCTCCCCGGCGAAACCATTGGCAAGCTGAAAACGCGACAGGCGGCGATCAAGACGGTGCTGCAACCCTTTGCCTCGTTCAACGGGCGAGTGCAGGAGCAGGAGGAGGCCTTTTACATCCGCGTGAGCGAGCGGCTGCGGCATAAGCAACGCGCTGTCACCATCTTCGACTATGAGCGGCTGGTGCTGGAGGCATTTCCAGAGGTCTACAAGGTCAAGTGCATCAATCACACGGATCTCGACTCGGAGTACGCGCCCGGCGCTGTCAAAGTCATTGTGGTGCCCAACCTGCGCAACAAAAACGCGGTCGATCCACTCCAGCCCCGCGTGCCGCTCAACACGCTGGAAGCCATCCAGGAAACCCTCCGTCAGTTGGCCTCTGACTTCGTGGCATTGGAGGTCAAGAATCCCCAGTACGAGCAGGTTCGTGTCGATTTTAAGGTGACGTTTTATCCTGGATTTGATAAAGGATTTTATACCCAAAAGCTGTCCGAAGATGTCGTCAAGTTTTTATCGCCGTGGCTGTATGAAGAAGGCGAAGACCTGTCGTTTGGCGGGCGGATCCATCGGTCGTGGATCCTGAATTTCGTCGAGGAAAGGTCGTATGTGGATTTCGTAACGGATTTCAAGCTCTACCATGCCGCTGATGGCGTGACCTTTAAGGAAGTGGAACAGGCCGAGGCCAGCACATCGAGTTCGGTGCTCGTTTCGGCAGCGGAGCACACCATTGGAGATACCCTAGTCGAAGCATGCCAGACGGTTTCTACATAGAAAAAAACGCAGCCTTGCGGTCCAGCCAGGACTACACGCTTCTCAAAAAGGAGGGGGTAGGCCATCTGGAAAACCTGGCGCACGAGGTCTGGACGGATTACAACGTCCACGACCCCGGCATCACGATGCTGGAACTGATTTGCTACGGCATCACCGACCTGGGCTTTCGCACCGACTTCGACATCAAGGATCTGCTGACGAAGCAGGAGAATGGCAGGCCGGTCAACAACAGCACCTTCCACACGGCCCGCGACATCTTCACCTGCAACCCGGTCACGTTCAATGATCTGCGCAAGCTCCTCATCGATATCACCGGCGTGCGCAATGCGTGGATAGAAAAGCACAAAAGTGTGGTCTATTGCCTCGATGAATTTGCCAGCACATTGCTGGATTGTCCGGGGCCGCCGGGGACCGTAGCAAATGATCCGCTCAACGGGCTCTACGATGTCTTTATTGAGTATGACGAGGCAGTGGAGGACACCCGCACGGTGTTGCTGGGGTTGCAGGAAAAGCAGGCGGCGGGCGGCGGCTACATCCTGGCAGACGGGCGGGGCATCCAGTTCCGGGCGACATGGGATGCTGTGCTGAAAGCCGTCTCCGTAGACACCGACGCCAACAACACCGAGATCACCATCCAGCTA
>DATGCC010000410.1:0-4236 GCA_035312345.1 Rhodothermales bacterium | reverse complement strand
CTCGTGGCTCGGTTGCCGTTCTGCTGTCACTGCCGGGGGAAGGGGGCGGTGCCGGATCGGGCTGGGAAGCTGCGGCAGGGTCGATTCCACGTCGAGGCGCTGGTAGATATGAGCGGCCTTGTGCTCGGTATGGAAGAACCGGCTCGCGCCGTCGATGGACTCCGAGGTGCCCAGGAAAAGATAGCCCCCTGGCCGGAGCGCATAGTGAAACAGTTCCAGCACCTTTTGCTGCAAATTGCGCTGGAGATAGATGAGCAGATTCCGGCACGAGACGAGGTCGAGCCTGGAGAAGGGTGGGTCATTGAGCAGGCTATGGGCGGCGAAGAGCACCGTCTCGCGCAGATTCTGGTTGATCTGGTAGCGGTCGTTCTCCTTCTTAAAGAATCGTTTCAGCCGCTCCTCCGAGACATCCGCCTTGATCGACTCGGGATAGACGCCCGCCCGTGCTTTGTGGACGGCGTTTTCGCTGAGGTCGGTGGCAAAGACTTGAATGGCAGGTGGGTCGGCCAGGGTGGCGGCATGCTCGGCCAGCAACATGGCGATAGAGTAGGCTTCTTCGCCCGTAGCACAGCCAGGCACCCACACGCGCACCTCGCCGCTCGGCTGCTTGTCCTCGAAGAGCCTGGGGATGATCTGCGCTTCGAGCACGTCGAAGGCGCTCTCGTCGCGGAAGAAGTTGGTGACGGAGATGAGCAGGTCCTTCAGCAGCGCGTGGGGTTCGGCTGCATCCTGCCGCAGATGTGCGAGGTAGGCGTCGAGGGTGTTGCTGCCTGAGATATGCAGGCGGCGATCCAGACGACGCAAAACCGTCGAGCGTTTGTAGTGGGCGAAGTCGTGGCCGGTGCGGGTGTGCAGGTAGACCAGGATCTGCTTCAGTAACTTGACGCCGTCATCCGAGAGCGATTCCGGGATCTCTGGCAGTTTGTTCTGGCGCACCTGGTTCCGGTACGCGATAAGCTTTTGCCCCAACGCGCGAGCCGGTAGGGCGAGGTCGGCTACGTCCGCGGACAGGGCGTTGCGCGGCATCTCGTCAAACGCGGCGTCCTCGGGATCCTGCACCAGCACCACGCCGCCTTCTTCTTTGAGCAGGCCCGAGCCGACCGATCCGTTGGCCCCCGTGCCGGAGAGGATGATGCCTACGGCCCGGCGCTTATACACCTGGGCCAGCGTGCGGAAGAAATGGTCCACCGGGGCGCGTCGTCGTCGCTCGTCTTCGAGCGGCGTCAGGTGGAGCGTGCCATCGTGGATCTCAAGGTTCTTGTTGGGGGGGATGACGTAGATGCACCCGGCCTCCATATGCGTGGTCTCGGTCACCTGCTCCACCGGCAGCGAGGTGCTTTGCTGCAAGACTTCTGCCAGATGGCTCTCTACATCTGGATCTAGATGTAGGATGACGACGAAGACCAGCCCGTCTGCTTCGGGCAGGTCGCTAAAGAAGGCTTCCAGCGCCTCAATACCCCCCGCCGATGCGCCCAGCCCGACGACGAGTTCTATCGACGGGTCATGAGGTGCTGCTTCGTTGCCCTGTGTCTCAGATACCTTTGTGGGCTCCTCTTCATTACTGTTCGCTGGTTTCATTATACAAGATATATGGTTGCGAGGAGCTGAACAGGGTCCAGCACTATACCCCGGACACACCATCCACGTAGCATACTGTTTGTCTGCTCAGGGGGCTACATGTCCATGCTAGGCACAGTCCTTTTCTTGCAACAGTACATCTATAATTCCCGAGAAGCAAGGAAAGCAATAGGAAACCACGACGAAGCAGCATAGGGGGCTTCACTCGTTGAAAGGCACTGCTACACACCTTTGCAACGTAACGTGTCAGTACATGGGTAGAAGTAGTATTAGAAAGCTACCGAATTGTTCATCCACTCCTACCAATATGTAACACCTGCGTTGCGCTTTTGCTTGAGAATAGGAGGGTTCTGCTACAAAGTGGTTTAAGAATAGGCGTTATACTGCACTGCCGCCGGACCTTTCATTCTGGTAAAGTGGCTTTTTCGTCAACCCCTTCCGTCAATGACCAAGCTAGAAGATCGACTCTCGACCATAGCCCACATGATGGACGGGTTGCCCGGCTATACGTCCCACGAGGTGCTGGTCTGGCAAAACCTGATCCAGCATGTTGACCGCGCCTGCTTCGAGCGCACCGGCAGGATCGTTGCTGCCAACGTTTCCCTCCACGACCTGGCCGACGCCCTCGGTACCAAGACGATGATGCACGCCCTGGAGCACCTGGCTGAACGCGGACATCTGATCATTGAGCCAGACACGGCAGATCGCTCCATTCGGTATCGCCTCTTTCTCTCTTCCCAGACCCCAGCTAATCAAGGCTCCAATCTATGATAGATCCCTTGTCGTCGACTGCGGGGATAGCTTGCCTCCGTGTCGAAGAGATCCAACACGCCGTGCAACACCATGAACGGGCCCTCGCCTCCTTACATGGCATCACCTTCGAGTCCCTTTCTGACACCAAGGTTCAGAGGTTACTCGAAGAACTGACAGCGGGGCTGCGGCTGCTCAAAGAAGAACTGGCCCGGCGTGGCCTCGATGGAACGGAAGCAAACCCTACCTAGAGAGCCAGCATTTTCGCAAGTGATTCGTCCAGCCCAAAGCGATCCCATGAAGCCGCTCCTCATCGTTGCCGCCCTGGTCGGTAGCCTGTGTGCGGCGACCTGCTCTCGCACCGACGCCGTACGCACCAAAACCGACGCCGATGGCACGGTGCGATGGTTCGTACTGCCAGAGCGCAGATTCATCCGCTAGACGGCCTCGAAACCTCCCGGCAGGCCTATCAACTCATCGCCCATGGCGATCTCGTTGGGGTTCGGGATTGTCTTTGCCACCATGATCATTCTGGTGCTTGTGCCGTGCCTGTATATGATTCAGGAGGATGCGGTGCGGAAGGTGAAGACGTTCTGGTCCCCCTCAACGCCGCGTCTGAGCCCGGAGGGGGCATCATAAGGAAGCGTTTTTGACGTGGGACTGGTCTCCGGTGACTGTAGGCAAGCATCACGGTATGCTTCAAGATTGCTATATTGCGACTATCGGCCTGATGTTACAAAATCATCCCCACTCATATCAGAACGTATCGCCATGCTATCCCTCCGCATCGCTCTCGTAGCCATTTTGCTGCTGGTTCCCATGCTCTCCACTTCAGCGCAGGACGTTCCTCAACTCGGCGAGGCTCCGCTTCAGGACGTGATTGATGCCATGACGACAAAAGAAAAAGCGCTTTTGCTCGTCGGCATGGGGTTCTCCATGAACATTCCCGGCGTCCCGCCGATGTCCCCAGAGGATGCAGCGATCCCGGAGAAAGTGCCAGGTGCCGCCGGGCGCACGCACGCCATCGATCGTCTGGGGATTCCCTCGCTCACGTTGTCGGATGGTCCTGCCGGTGTTCGCATAGAACCCATCCGGGAAAGCGACAGCACGCAGACGTATCATGCGACGGCCTTTCCGGTCGCTACGCTCCTGGCGTCGTCGTGGGACACCGCGCTCGCTCACAGCGTCGGGACAGTGTTTGGTCGGGAGGTGCGCGAGTATGGGATCGATATTCTGCTCGCGCCCGGTATGAATCTGCACCGCAATCCCCTGGGTGGGCGCAACTTCGAGTACTATTCGGAAGATCCGCTCGTCTCGGGCAGCATGGCGGCGGCATTCGTCAACGGGGTCGAGTCGGAAGGTGTGGGGACCTCCATCAAGCATTTCGCGGTCAACAACCAGGAATTTAACCGGATGCAACTCAACACCCACGTCAGCGAACGGGCGCTCCGTGAACTCTATCTCAAAGGGTTCGAGATCGCTGTCAAGGAGGCGCAGCCGTGGACGGTGATGTCGGCCTACAACCTGATCAACGGCGAGTATGCCTCGGAAAGTGAAGCGCTGCTGACCACCATCCTGCGTGACGAATGGGGTTTTGAAGGCTTTATTATGACGGACTGGTTTGGTGGGAGCGATCCTGTCGCGCAGATAGCAGCGGGCAACGATGTGCTCATGCCTGGTAATCCCGGCCAGACGGAAGCGCTGGTCACCGCCGTGGAGAATGGTACTTTGAGCGAGGAAACGCTGGATGCGAGCGTTGAACGGGTGCTTCAGGTCGTGCTGGCATCACCCACCTTCCGCAAGGTCGCTTATTCCGACGCGCCGGATCTGGAGGCGCATGCAGCCCTTGCCCGGCAGGCAGCTACGGAAGGCATGGTGTTGCTGAAGAATGAGAATCAGGCGCTGCCC
>DATGCC010000409.1:0-10448 GCA_035312345.1 Rhodothermales bacterium | reverse complement strand
GCCGCCAGATGCGAAGGTAGCCGCCGATAGCGTCTTGAGCAGGTGGGCCTGCTGGTTCTGTGCGATGAATCGAGCCGTAGGAATAGCCCAGATCACCCGATTGCGCAACGCTTGAAGCCAACGCTATCCACCTCAGCGAATCTGTTTCACCACCCCGTAGTGCTTCCAACTCATGCTTACCACGCACGGGCACCTGGCCTTCCCGATATCCTCTGACATCATCCGCCCAGAATGCCATCAAAGTGGTGCTATCCGGGGCAGCACTTTCCAGAAGTTGAATGAGCGATTGATCGGCCTGCTGCAAGCCAGCGCGGGCGGCTGCCCTTTCTGTTACTTCTTCGACTGCGATCCCCCTATCAGCCAGCGTGACCGTTGAATCATAGGTAAACGACTGACCGTGGGTGATGCCTGCATCCAGTACAATGCGCCAGATATCTGACGGCTGTTTCTGCCACACCGAGACATAATGTCCATACGCAACGGGCGTCCCGGCACTGTCGCTGTAGACCCACGGACCCGTAGTGAAACCGAGATCGCTCGCGTTTGAAAGATCCGCGTAGCGCGGCCACCAGTTCAGCGTGCCGGGATTGGATGGTCGCTCAGTGAACCAGGCGCGACCATTTACCGGGCCAGGGCGGAAAACAGTGGCGCTGTCTCCCAGAAAGGTGAGAAACGAGGCCCGCATCCCCTCAGCCACCGAAGCCTGCGCAAAACTAAACTCGGCATCCACCAGCGTTCTGATGGCCTCGTCTGCGTCTGTCTCAGGATCCATCGGGCATCCCGTGAAAAGCAGCAGGGTCAGAGCAGCAAAGAGCATCCTCATTCGACATCCTCCGATGCGGCCACCGTTTCTGGTTCCTGCTCAGGACGCCAGAGCCGGGGAAAGAAGTAGCTCAACAGTAGCAACAAGCCGCCAAAGCCGAGGAAAAGCAAAATCCGCCAGACCGCATCCAGTTTGGAAAGATCAACGACAAACAGCTTGGCGACGACGACCAGTAGCGTGCCCAATCCCACATTGCGCGAAAAATCCTCATCGCGCCACCAGCCGAGGACGAGCAATGCCAGTGCACATACGCCCCATGCAACGCTGATATACGCCTGCCCGTTTGGCAACGCCACCAAATCGCGCCAGAACCAGCCGAGCAGCGCGACATAGGCTGCCATCAGGTACACTCCCTTTAGCCTCCCCGTCTTCAACGTCCATGCCGCAGAAAAGCCTAAAGCGATGACGGTGAGATCCGCCAGCGCGTCGACATTGATGAGAACGGGCGTACGTGCCCCGTTGTCCAGGATCCGCGCCGTCATCATCACCGCAATCAGGCTGAAAAAGGCATGGCCGGTCAGGCGCAGCCCCCGATCTTCGAGGCGTGCCGCCAGCCAATGTGTCGTCGCTGCCACTACGGCAAACGCCACCATCTGCGTGATCTCGGACGGAAAAAGGTCAAACACACTCAAACCTAAAAGCAGAGCCGTCGCCACACCGTGGGCCGAGGCCAGTTTCGGCAACCCTTCGCGCCGCAACCAGCCAAATCCTGCTCCATACAAAATCGCCGCTGCCACAACGAGCACGCCCCACAGGGTGCCGGAAAAATCCCACACATTCCGTGAGAGAGCCAGCGTGATCAGCGGAGCCAGGATCGCAAGCAGCAACGCTGGCTCCTCCACAAAGGCTCGCTTCTTGAAGAACCGCAACGGGGGTCGGTGCCAGGCCTCAGCCGCCCGATGATGCAGCACCGCCCGCGCCACGGGCATCCATCCGAACAGGAGCCAGCCATAGAGCACGCCCACTTGATAAACCAGCTTCGTACCGAACGGGACCTGCGAAGAGGTCGCCGTGAAGAGAGAAACAAACTCGAAGCTGGCGACCAGAAAGACCAGCCAGCCGCCCACCACGCTTGTCCACAGCAGCGTGCGCCAGCCTCGGTAGAAATACACGCCCATGCTGCTCGTCAGGATGATGCAGGTGTAGATGACCAGGCCACTGAGATTGCCATCCCCTGTGTAGAGCAGAAATGGCGTGCCGAGACCACCCATCGTGGCAATGACGCCGAGCACGGCATCGTTCTGCTGCACCGCCAGCACAAAGGCCAGCAAGGTGACGATGCCCATCCCGATGAAGGCCGTGGGATATCCGACAAGCATGTAGAGTTGATAGGCCGAAAAGATCGTCACGTAAAACGTAGCAATCCCACCGCCGATGAGTACCTGTCCATAGCGCTGCCGTGTGGGACGTAGCCTCAAACCCGTTACAAGGAGAAACGCGCCCAGGACCAACCCGAACCCGATGCGCACCCACGGCGTCAGCAACTCCGTGAGCCATCCCTGGTCGATGCTGAACTTGAACAGAAACGCCAGCCCGATCAGCAACAGTGCGATACCGATCTTGTTGAGCCAGTCCTCACTCTTGAGCGCCGAGGTGATGCGGTCTGCGCGATCACGTGGTGCTTTTTTGGCCTTGCGGATTGGCGGACGAACAGCCGGTGGCGGTTGCCCAGGCGGGGGCTCGCCACCGGGCGTGTTTGGACGAGGCGGTGCGTTCGGAGTGGCCTGACGTGAGATTTGCATCAGGTCGTGCTGCAAGGTCGCTACTTGCCGCTCCAGCGCCTCGATCCGCTCGCGTAAGGACTGCTCGTCTTGCTCTGCCATAAAAGCGCTTCGATAGTCTGTTTAGATCGTAGATACCAGACTACCCTGAAAAGCGCAATAGGGGGTCACAGCAAATTAGTAGGATAAGCCTTAGCAATGCCTTGGAAGACGGACAAACCAGAAAGCCTTGCGTAAGTCATTAGGCTCGCATTGCTCGCCGTCATTGGTCATTGTTGGGCAAGACGCAAAACAAATGACTAATGACGTGCGCAGGCACCAATGACCATTTCCTAAATCAACGACTGTGACTGTCCCCCATCCACATTGAGGCAGGTCCCCGTGACCAGACTGGCCCGCTCAGACACGAGGAATGCAGCAACGTTGGCGACCTCTTCGACGGTCCCAAACCGCCCGACAGGCAGGTTCCCCTCAACAAACACTTTCATCGCCTCGGGATCGGCTTTGACACGGCGATCCCAGCTTCCACCCGGAAATCGAATCGACCCCGGTGCAAGGCTGTTGACGCGGATGCCTTCGCCAGCCAGTTCCAGCGCCATGATCTTCGCCACACTGATGAGTGCCGACTTGGTGGTGTTGTAGATCGACAGACCCGGCCCACCTGCTTCCCGCCCAAAGATCGACGAGATAAATAAAATCGCGCCGCCGCCAACTTCCCGCATATGCGGGATGGCCGCCCGGCTGGCCCGAACGTGTGACTTAAAGTTGAGGTCAAGGATGGTGTCCCAATCTTCATCCGTCGTTTCAACAAACGGCTTGCGGCGGTTACCGCCTACATTGTTGATGAGGATATCGACACGGCCTAACTGTTTGGCCGCTTTGTCCACGAGGCGCTGCGGCGCGTCGGGCTCGGTGATGTCGAGGGGCAGCGTGAACACGTCGACGCCGTGGTTGCTGATCTCGGCAGCGGCTTCGCGCAGGGCCTCTTCGCCCCGTGCACAGGTAGCGATGTGGCAGCCCTCTGCCGCCAGCGCCAGTGCAATGCCTTTCCCGATGCCTCGGCTCGCTCCCGTCACGACGGCTACTTTATCATTCAGTCCTAGATTCATAGGGTTGATTGCTCGGTTCCTGGTGTACAGTCGAGCATCAAGAACCTGAAATGATCATTCAAGAGCCAGCCTAACCGATCATATTCGTGTAAAGTTTGGCTTGGCAGAACCCTCGGTGCGGTTCAGGCGTCTTTGAAAAGAGCTTTTCATGAGATCCCTGCTATGTCTGAATCCACCTCCACCCTGCCCGACAACCTCACCTTCGAAGACGCGTTAAAGCGACTGGAAGCCATCGCCGAAACACTCGAAAACGACGAGGCGGGCCTCGAAGCCGCGCTCAAAGCGTACGAAGAGGGCGTCCTGCTGGCCCGCTATTGCCTCGACC
The DNA here is from genome assembly GCA_035312345.1 of Rhodothermales bacterium. GTDB lineage: Bacteria > Bacteroidota > Rhodothermia > Rhodothermales > DATGCC01 > DATGCC01. The sequence continues at coordinate 6,470 of DATGCC010000409.1, read as the reverse complement.
GGCTGGACACCGCTGAGTTTCGCGTGCAAGAACTGGCGCTTGATTAACCCGGCTCCTCATCGCTCTATGAGAGATCAACCTGTGAAGTGCTATGACTCTTTGTCGATATCTCGCCTGCCTGTTGCTGTTCGGATTCCTGCTCGTCCCCACCTCCCAGGCGCAGTTCGACGACGTTGACTTTGCGCCGTCCTATCAACTCATTGCGGGCCGCCTGTCCGTGACGTTTGCTGATACGGTTTCCGAAGCGACGGCCCTCAGCAGCCTGAAAACGCTGGGTTACGAGGTCGTGCAACACGATTTTGCGCCCGTATCGGTGATGGGGCTTATGGATGAAATGTTGTCCGATGACGCACTGGACACCCTCAAAACCCATCCGCTTATTGAAAGTGTACAGCAGATTGATGTCGCCGCATTGCGCAAACAAGGGCTTGAGAAGATTAGGCAGTCGGATCCAGAACTGCATCGGCAAATTGCGGCTGCCTTTGCAGACAAGCCGGAGCAAACACCCCTGATCTTTCGCCTTTCCCCTACGCTGACAACCGAGCAGGCAGCAGCCCTCGCGACGTCACTCGTTCCGGCCATCGCTATCGAGAAAGTCGAAAAGCGTCCTAACGAAGCCGTCATCGCGGTCGAGGAAGGCACCGAGGAGGACGCCATCGCACAAATCGACGTACTACCTGAGGTGCGCTACGTAGCCTATATCAACGCCAATTAACCCGCCTTAGATACATGCCAACCCGCGACACCCTTTTCTCCACCTTGCCCGACGACGCCCGCTGCTGGATCTATACCGCCGACCAGCCCCTGACGAACGCCGAACAGGAAACGTTGCTCAATACCCTCACCACTTTCTTCGAATCCTGGACATCGCATAGCCGCCCTGTGCAAGGCGATGCGGTGATTATGGACGACCGCTTTCTGATCGTCGCGGCAACGCTAGCGGCAGGCGACATTTCCGGCTGTGGCATCGACAAATCGGTGCATGCGGTGGAAACGGTGGCGCAAGACATGGGCTTCACCTGGACCTCCCCTCTCCAGATCTTCTTCCGCGACGCCGATGGGACGGTTCAACATACTTCCCGCCCTGCCTTCCGCCGCCTTGTGGGTGAGGGCACCGTTACAGCCAACACGCCCGTCTTCGATGTCAGCCTGACCACGCTCGGCCCGCTCCGCAACGGAGCCTTCGAGCTACCGGCAGGACGCTCGTGGCACGCCCGTATTTTCCGCATCCCCCAGCCTGCGGCCTGAATTTGGTCTGCTATCGAGACGTGCTAAGCCTCTCTGCTACACCGGCGTCACCTGCATGTAGGCATAGATAAAGAGCGCCACACCCACCACAAGCGCTGCCATGAATACCGTGTAGGCGATGCGCAACAGCTTGAACTTCTTCTGTAGCACACTGCCCAGCCCGTAAATGTCGCGGATCATGTTGTGGTAGAGCTTGTCGGTATCCTGCAACAGATCCACCATACCCTCCACATATTCATCCGGTGTGAGGTGCGAGAAGTTGCCGAAGAAGAGCACGTTGGCGCGGTTCTCCCTTACATCGTCCAGCGTGATGATTTTGCTATTGATGCGGGGTCGGGCCGCCAGAATGGCGAAGATCATGGAGATCAGGCAGCCGATCAAAAGTACAATGGTCGGCCCTATAAAAAGCGTGTTTGAGTCGAGCTTGGTCGAGATGGACGCGATGATGATGGAAATGATGAGGCCGTTGATGCTGATCATGATGTTTGACTTGGTATCAGCCAGCGAACTCAAATCCATGTTGACCCGGTAGGACGTGCGAAACATGGTCTCAATGCCCCGCGATGAGCCGAGGCTTTTTTCCTTCTTCTTCTTTTTCTTCTTGCCCTCCTCCAGTTCTTCGTAAACAGGAACCACTTCCTGGGTGCCAGACGTCGTTTCACTGGCCTTTACGGGCTCGTCCTCAGCCACGTCCGGTGCGTCGTGTAGCTTTTCGTCGGTCATTGTTTTATCTATTTACGTCGTGCGTGAGTATACCAAGCGGCGTTTGTAACGGTCCTGCTGAAAAGCAATCGGGTTGAACGCTACCATCTCGAAAGATACCTCATCCTCCACAGGAGGACCAATTTTTCACGTACAGGTGGAGTCCATAGCGAACGATTTGATGCGCTGAGGGTACATACGAACCAAGCATACCCCTGCGATCAACGCCGTGCTCTCTGCTGAATAGTACTATGTTACGTTCACTTCTGCCATACCCCGTCTTCTGCCTCTGCATCTTCATGCTGCTGGCAACGGACAGGATGGCCTGTTCACGGGGCGAGACGGCCCAGCAACCACCCGTCACCAATACGTCTGCTGCTGGGGACTCGGTCGAAGCCAATCCCCCCTATGACTTCGAGGATCCGGCGTTTATTTTTGAGTTGGAGGCTGACCTCACTGAGATTTCGGGCCTCACAGTGCTCGACGAGCAATATTTGGGAGCCATAGAAGACGAGAACGGGCGGCTCTACTTCATCGACCTGAACACAGGCGAGGTGATACGCCACGAAAAGTTTGCGCCGGATGGAGACTACGAGGGCCTCGCCCGTGCAGGCAATCAGGTCTTTATCCTGCGCAGCGATGGGGACCTCTATGTTATTGACGACTGGCAAGATGATAAATTCGGTTCTGACAAGATCGAAACCCACCTCAGCAGCAAATGCGACGCCGAGGGGCTGACCCATGACGAAGCCAACAACCGCCTGCTCATCGCCTGTAAAGAATCGGCTGGCGAGGATTTGGATGACCTGAAAGCCATCTACGCCTACGACCTCGCCACAGGCAAGGTGGACAAACAGCCGGTCTTCACCCTCTCTATCGACACCTTCAACAAGGCCACCTACCCGAATGACGGCCCACTGAACTCTGCCATCCGCGAGGCAGTGCACCCCGTGCTCGACCTGAGCGGCTTCAAACCCTCCGGGCTCGATATCCACCCGATGACGGGCGAATTGTATGTGTTGTCCTCCGTGCAGCAATCCATCGTGGTGCTTTCGACGACAGGTGACATCAAGCACATCTGGAAACTAGTGGATAAGGTGCTCAAACAACCCGAGGGCATTGCCTTCCTGCCCAACGGCGACTTGTTTATTTCATCGGAAGGCAAAAGCGGGCACGGAGTACTGATCCGCTATTCATACGACCCGGCTAACTGAGCACGCGGGGGATGATGCAAGAACGCCTGCTTTTGCTGCTCGGTCTGCTGGTCACCCTCTCGGCCTGCACGTCCTCGCGCCCCTATGTTGCGGCGTCACAGGAGGACTGGGAGCAGGAAACGCCGCCGCCTGACTCCGGGCTGGTCTATCAGGTCTTCCTCATTGGTAACGCAGGAGGCGAGCAGCCTGATGCTGTCCTGACGATGCTGCAATCGAAACTGGCAACGGCAGGCGAAGACGCGGCAGTGGTTTTCCTGGGCGACAATGCGTACTGCTGCGGCCTGCCGGACTCCGGCCAAACCCGTCGCCCCGAAGCCGAAGCACGCCTGCGTACCCAACTGGATGCCGTCAACAACTTCGAGGGGCGTATCGTCTTTATCCCCGGCGATCGCGACTGGAATAAAAGCGCACCGGGCGGCGCTGACGCTGTCGAGAATCAGCAAGCCTTCATTGAAAGCTACCTGGACCGCGACGATGTTTTTCTGCCGAAGGATGGTTTCCCTGGCCCCACCGAAGTGAAGCTGACCGACCGCATCCGGCTCATCGCGCTCGACACAGCATGGTGGCTCTATCCACACGACAAACCGTATGGTGACACCGGCGAGTACGACCTGGATGAAGACACCAACTTCCTGCTCGAATTGGACGAACTCGTCAAGAAACGCGACGACGAGGACTTATTGATCGTCGGGCATCATCCGCTGCTATCGAATGGTGAACACGCCGGGCGCATGCCCCTCACCGACCATGTTTTCCCACTGCGACGGATCCACCCTGCGCTCGTCGTACCCCTTCCGCTTGTTGGCTCGCTGTATCCGCTCTGGGTCCGGTTCCTGGGCGAGCGGCAGGATCTGGCCCACCCGCGCTATCGCTCTCTGCGTGAGGCGCTGACGAGCACCTTTGGGGTCCATGAGCGGCTGATTTATGCGGCAGCACACGAAGCCAATCTGCAATATTTCTACTCTGGTGTCCCAGAAACACCGCATTACCTCGTCAGCGGCAGTGGATCCGAGGCCGAACCCGTAGGCCGGGACGGCTCTGCCATGTTTACCTACGGCGGCCAGGGATTCAGCACCATCCGCTACTACAGCGACGGGGCCGCGTGGCTCAGCATGTGGGCCGCCCAGGGCGACGACGGACGGCTTCTCTTTCGCTCCCAACTCCTTCCAACCGCCTCCGAACTCCTCGACCCCGAAGTGTCCGTTCCCATTACAGGCGATGTGGATTACAGCGACAGCACGAAGGTGATTGCAGCGAATCCGGACTACGAAGCCAGCGCCTTCAAGACGTTCTTCCTCGGCGAGAACTACCGCGAGGCGTGGGCCACCCCTGTTGAGGTACCGACGCTGGATCTGGGCAAACGGGCAGGTGGCCTCACACCTATCAAGCGTGGTGGCGGCTTGCAAACGACCTCGGTACGCCTTGAAGGCGAAGACGGACACGAGTATGTCCTCCGCACCATCGACAAGGATCCGTCTGGCACGGTACCTGTCAACCTGCAAGGCACCGTGGCTACCGATCTTGTGCAAGACCAGATTTCGACGCTCAATCCCTATGGCGCGTTTATCATTCCGCCCCTCGCCGATGCCATCGGCGTCTATCACACAAACCCCGAGCCAGTATACGTCCCGCACGATCCACGCCTCGGCATCTATGAAGAGATTATGGCCGGGCGGCTGGTGATGTTCGAGGAGCGCCCCAATAACGACCAGACAGATGTGCCGAGCTTCGGGCGGTCGGAGGATGTGATCAGCGACACCAAGATGTACAGCGAGATCACCGATGACAACGACCACCGCGTCGATCAGCGCACCCTCGCCCGTGCCCGCCTGCTCGACATGCTCATCAGCGACTGGGACCGCCATGAAGGCCAGTGGCGTTGGGCCAGCTTCGAGCCGTACGAACTGGATTCTACGCTGACTGGCGAAGCCCGCGAGCAGGGCAAGATCTACCGCCCTATTCCCCGCGACCACGACTTCGCCTTCAACAAAATGGATGGCCTGATCACCTCGAAGGCGGGCTTCTTCGATCCCAAGTTTCAGGACTTCGAGGAGGGCTATGGGAACCTGAAGGGATTGAACCTGAACGGCCGTTCTCAAGACCATCGCCTCCTGAATAAGCTGGATCGGGAGGACTGGGTCGAGCTTGCTGACAGCGTACGTGCCGCTCTCACCGATGAGGTGATTGAGCACGCCGTGGCCCACTATCCCAAAGCGATCTATGATCTGATTGGTGCCGAGACCATCCGTCTGCTCAAGCTCCGCCGCGACAAGCTGACCGACGTGGCCCAGCGGTTTTATGAGCTGCACGCCCGCACCGTCGATGTCGTCGGGAGCAACAAGCACGAGCGCTTTGAAGTGACGCGACTGAACGAGGACGCAACCGAAGTGGTGATCCTCAAAACCTCCAAAGAAGGTGAGATCCGCAAGGAGATCTACCGCCGCACGTTCTACAGCAACGAAACCAAGGACATCCGTCTCTACGGCCTCGACGGCAACGACCAGTTTATCGTGGAGGGCGGGGTGAGCGGTGGTTTGCTGGTGCGCGCCATTGGCGGGCCGGGTGAAGACACGTTTGTGGATCGCTCGGCGGTAAGCGGACCGGGCAAACCGACACAGTTTTACGACACGGAAAGCGGCAACGATTGGGAGGAGGTTGGATCCGTGGCCCGTCTCATCCGCTCCGACGATGACCCCGCTGTAAACCGCTACAACCCGAAGAGCTTTGAATTCAACGCCCTCACCCCGCTCGCCTTTTTCGGCAGCAACGTGGATGACGGGCTGTTCATCGGTGGCGGCGTGACCATCATCCGGCAAGGATTCCGCAAACAACCGTACGGGGCATCGCACCGCATCAAGGGCAACATCGCCACGAAGACACAGGCGTTCAACCTTGTCTACGAAGGGCATTACGTAGACCGACTCGGCCCGTGGGACGTTAAGCTCGACGCCGCGTACTTCTCCCCTGGCTCTATCCGCAACTTCTATGGCCTGGGCAATGAAACCGAGGACAACCTCGGCACCCGTGAGTTTTATCAGGCCCAACTCACCCAGGGTACCGTTCAGCCTTCGCTGTACCAGGATCTGCAAGAAGGCGCGAGTCTGCGTATCGGCCCAACGTTTACCTATACCGATGTAGAATCGGAAGACCGCTTCGTCAATGAGCCACAGGCTGGCGTTTCACCGAACTCGTTCGACGCGCAATTCTTCGCGGGAGCCGAAGCCGAACTGCACCTGGAAACGGTAGACAGCAACACCAACCCGTCGCTTGGCTTTCGCTGGGACAATCAGGCTACCCTCAACGTGG
>DATGCC010000408.1:0-4202 GCA_035312345.1 Rhodothermales bacterium | reverse complement strand
CTCTCCTTCTTCGCCAAAGAACTGGCGTTCTCGCGGGCAGTGGTGCTAGCCAGCTTCCCGGCCAGTGCGCTCCTGCTCTCGCTGCTGCGCTGGCAACGGAGGAGCCGACACACCGGGCCACGCCGGGCCGTACTCGTCGGGCCTCCCTGTGAGGCGCGGCGGCTCCGCACCATGCTGGCGTCGCACCCACATCCCCCCTTTCAACTGGTCGGTTATGTCTCAGGCGGCGATGAGCACGAGACGAGTCGCCAGGGCGATCTGCCTCGACTGGGCACCTGGCGGCATCTGCGGGACCTCGTGCGCCTGCGCCGCATTGACGATGTAGTCTTCGCCGCCGATGGCCTCTCGAACCAGACCATCTTCGGGCTCATGCAGCACCTGCGCGACCTGCCAACCCAGACCCGCATCCTGGCCGCCGGACGCGAGCATGTCATCGGAAAAGCTACCATCAACGATCTCTCGACCCCTGCGCTGATCGAGGCGGAAGAGGCACTGGGTACGCCTCGGAGTTACTTCGCTTGCCGCAGTTTTGAGGTGATGGTGGCGCTGGGCGGCTTGCTGTTGTATCCTTTCGTCGGGCTGCTGGCACTCGTTACCAACGAGGATTCCCGATGGCGGCGGCTCGCTGCTAAGATGCGCCGACTGCCTGCCGTCCTCGCTGGTCACCTGGCCCTCGTGGGCTATCATCCTGAAGAGGATTTCCGCCCGCCGCCCGAGTGGAACCTGCGCCCTGGCCTTTTCGCCGTCACCGACACGCTTCCCACCACCCATCCCACGCCGGAAGAAATGAGCCAGGCCTACTGGTTCTATGTGAGAAATCAGTCCGCTTTTCTGGACTGGACACTTATCTGGCACGCTGTGCGTACCTTGCCTGCGTAAATGGATGGCTTATATTGACACTCCTTTCTCTTTTTACCAACACCGATGTCTAAATCATCGCAGCAATACCTGCTGGACTTTGAAAAGCCGCTGATCGAACTGGAGCAGAAGCTCGACGAGATGCGCGCCGTAGATACGGGCCGCCCTGATGTGGACCTCTCGAAGGAAATCGCGGCGCTCGAACAGCGCGTCGAGGAACTGCGCACATCGATCTACCAGAACCTGACGCGGTGGCAACGGGTGCAGCTCGCCCGCCACCCCCTCCGACCCTACACGCTCGACTATATCGAAGCGCTCACCGAAGACTTCGTCGAGTTGCGCGGCGACCGGACGTTCAAGGACGATCCGGCCATTGTGGGCGGCTTCGGCACGTTGCGCGGCGAACGCCACGGCTACCGCGACCGCACCGTGTTGATCCTGGGCCATCAGAAAGGCCGCGACACCAAGAGCCGCAAGTTCCGTCGCTTCGGAATGCCCAACCCGGAAGGCTACCGCAAAGCCCTCCGCCTGATGAAACTGGCCGCCAAATTCGGCAAACCCATCGTGGCGCTGCTCGACACGCCGGGCGCGTTCCCCGGCCTCGAAGCCGAAGAGCGTGGCCAAGGTGAAGCCATCGCCCGCAACCTGCTTGAAATGGCACAACTGCCTGTTCCCATTGTGATCGTCGTCATCGGCGAGGGTGCCTCGGGCGGGGCGCTCGGCATCGGCGTGGGCGACCGGATCCTGATGCTCGAAAACGCCTGGTACTCGGTCATCGCTCCCGAAAGCTGTTCGTCTATCCTGTGGCGTTCATGGGATTACAAAGAAGATGCCGCCCGCGCCCTCAAGCTCACGGCCCCGGACCTCATCGATGTCGGCATCATCGACCGCATCCTGAAAGAACCGACGGGCGGTGCCCACCGCAATCCGCAGGCCACCTTCCGCACTGTCGGAGCCGCTATCGCAGAGGCCCTCACCGAACTGGAGCAAATGACGCCTACCGACCGCGTTGACGCCCGCATCGACAAGTTCGACCGCATGGGCATCTATGAAGGCCCGCCTGCCGAGAGCTTTGCTGAAACTGTCGTGGAGAATCGCTAGCCAAGGCAGGTTTATTGTTGCCCCTATCTACAACCTGCCCATCTATGTTTACCTATCGCTATCGCCACCGGGTACGTTACCGCGAATGCGACCCGATGAGTCTCGTCTACCATACCCATTATATCGACTATTTCGAGGCGGCGCGGACCGAAGCGCTCCGCGAGATGGGCCTGCCCTACAAAACGCTCGAAGACCAGGGCATCATCATGCCCGTCGTAGACCTTGCCGTGCAATACAAGCGCCCAGCCTACTACGACGATCTGCTTGAAATCACGACGCTTTTCGCCGAGGTACCTCGTGTGCGTGTCACCATCAACTACGCGGTGCGCCGCGTGGACGAACCCGATATCCTGGTCACGGGCCACGTCACCCTGTGCTTCTTCGACCAGGCCCGCAACCGCCCCATCCCGACACCCGAGCCGGTGCGCCAGTTGTTTGAGGAAATGCTTTTTCAGGAAAGGGTGAGAGGGAGCAGGTTTTGCTGATGATGAGCGCGTGGCACCATGTCCTCCGGTACGCTTTCAAGGATGAAGGCTAAAAGCAAAAGCTGCGATCCTTCATCCTGTACCTTCAATCTTCAAGTCTCTTCCTCCCCGCTCATAAATATCACTCCACCAGCCCGCTGCCATAAGCATAAGAATCAACAGTAATGGGCAGCGTACCACGGGCGGACTGCATGCCTTGCAGGATGCCTGCGACGGTGGCTACACTTTCGAGTGATTGCTCGTAGGCGACGAGCAGGACATCTGCTTCTGAAAAGGGAATAACCGCATACGGATTGCCAAAGGTAACGAGCACGACGGGCTTACCCTGCTCCAGGATGCGATGCACGAGCCGATCCTGCCGCTCGAACAAACCCGCTTCGCCCCGCCCCGATTGCAACCGCAGATACAACGCCAATACTACCACCTCAGCATCACCGACAGCCTGTAATGCCGTGTTGATATCGCCAGTGGACGGTTTCGTACCCGGACGCACATCGGCTGCCGGGACAAGCATCTCGTTGAAGAAGCCCATGGCCTTGGCGATGCTTTCTGAACTTCTGGTGTTGCTCATCTGAACGAGCGCTATCTGACCATCTGCCTGGATGGGTAAGGTATCATTGGCCTTCAGCAAGGTCACGGCCCGGTCGGCCATGGTCTGCGCGATGTAGGCTCCGCGTGGCTTTTCGAGCAAATAATCGAGCGTCGCCTCGCTGCTAAACCGCGCCCTATGTAATCCAGCCCGTGCCTTGGCAACCAGCACACGCCGCACAGATTCGTCGATGTCTTCTTGCGAGAGGTCGCCGCGCCGGAGGGCTGCTTTTACCGCATCAACGGCTTGGGGCTGGCTGGCCGGGGTAAGAATGATATTGGCTCCAGCCTGTAGCGGGCGCACGATGCGCTCCTGCACATCGTAGGTGTTCTGCAACGCGCCCATCTTGATATCATCGGTGACGATGAAGCCATCGAACCCGAGTGAGTCGCGCAGTATCGTGCGCAGCAGGTTGGGACTAAAAGTCGCGGGCAACGGATGGTCGTCGATGGCACGCACCCAGAGGTGGGCCGTCATCACCCCGGCGGGCGGATATTTGCCCCGCAGCACCTCGCGGTACGGACGCAACTCGATGCTGTCGAGTGCTGCGGCATCGCCCTGCACCATGCCCATTCGGGCGTGCGAATCTACCGATGTGTTGCCATGGCCGGGGAAGTGTTTGAGCGTCGTCATCACACCGTAGCGCTCGGCTTCATGCACAAATGCCGCCGCCATCTGGCTCACCAACTCGGCATCCTCGCCGTACGACCGGATGTTGATGATCGGGTTAGCCGGATTGTTGTTGACATCCACGACCGGTGCAAAAAGCAGGTTGACGCCGATGGCCCGGCTCTCCAGCGCGGTCAGTCGGCCGGCTGCCGCAGCAAGCACGGTGTCACGCGTAGCACCAAGGGCCATGTTGGAAGGCAACTCGGTGAGCGCATTGTTGAAGCGGCCCACCCCGCGCTCGTAGTCGGCGGCGAAGAACAGGGGCACCTTGGCGGCTTGCTGTAACCGCTGGCTCTCGGCAAACACATCGCGCGGCTTCATCGTGCGGGACACCAGGAATCCACCCACGCTGTGATCCCGCACAGCCTTCAGGGCCTCATCGTTAACCACCCGCCGCATCCCTGCTCGCGCAGGCAAATGGACGATGAAGAGCTGCCCGATTTTCTCATCCAGCGTCAGCGAAGCCATCACCGAATCGACCCAGCGCAGTGCTGCCGCTG
>DATGCC010000407.1:0-3824 GCA_035312345.1 Rhodothermales bacterium | reverse complement strand
CGCCGAAGAAGCGGCATTCGACCACGCGGGCTTGCCGGACGTTCAGCGTAGCCAGCCGGTTCAGGGCTTCATCCAGGTCGATCAATTCGGCGGCATAGGCATCAACAGCCACCTGGTTTTCCTCAAGGCTCAACGGAGCCTGCCCGCCCCCTCGCTTTTTCCGGTTGCGCCGCCGGGCATAATCGACCAGCACGCGCCGCATGGCCTGGGCCGCTGCCGCAAAGAAGTACGCCCGCCCGCGCTGCGTGACCTGGGTTTGATCGACCATGCGCAGGTACGCCTCGTGTACGAGCGCGGTGGTCTGCAAGGTATGGTCGGGGCGCTCGCGGGATAGTTGCCGGTGGGCTATCTCGCGAAGTTCGCCATAGAGCAAAGGCAGCAAGCGCTCCATCGCCTCCGGGTCATCCGAGGCAGCGAGCAACGCGGTGGTCTGGACACGCAGGGCAGCAGGGGTACTCACAGGTGTGTGGCGGCAAGGGGAAAATTCAAGGTTGATACCACAATACATGCTTTACAGCAGCATTTCAATGAGAAAATGAAGCTGTGATTGTGGATGGTTGGTGGATATGACGCAAGTAAAGATGAGGAACCTCCACAAAAGGAGCAATGAACCTAATCAGAGGACACCATGCGAACGCTATTTTTTCTTTTGCTGCTGATGGTACCGCCCGTGATGAGCCATGCCCAGATCCGCCTCGCGGCCTATGCGATAGGCACGGCTGTGGAAGCCGAGCATGCCACACTCCGGCTCTCGGGCACCCTCGCTATGCCGGTGGTGGGTACGATGAACAGCGGAGCCTACACCCTGGAGGCGGGCTTCTGGTTTACGGGGCTGGCTTCGCAGCCTACCCCCATCGAAGCCGACCCGACGGCAGAGGTGCCCGACGAGGTGCAACTCGACGGCAACTATCCGAACCCCTTCAACCCGCAGACGACGATCAGCTATGGCCTGCCGCAGGCCGGGCCGGTGCGGCTAACGGTCTACGATGCACTGGGGCGGGAAGTAGCCGTGCTAGTGGATCGCGAACAGGCGGCCGGGCGCTACCGCGCTACCTTCGAAGCAGGCGACCGTCCCAGCGGGGCCTATTTCTACCGGCTCGAAACCGGGGCAACCACCCGGACAGGCACCATGCTATTGCTCAAGTGAACAATGGCCCGGTCCGGGTAATGCATCTCATGCAAAGCAATACGGCGATGGACCCAGCCATGGTGTGCAATGAGATGCGACGGGTGAAGACGTTGCTTACGGTGCTGGAGTCTGACTTTGAAGCCGCCGAAGCGATGCCGTGGACGCTATTTACGCTCCGGGTAGACGCTCTGATTGAGGAAATAGAAAAGACGCTGCACACGATCCGTCCGCACGCTCCGGATGAGTTGCACCGGCCGTTGCGCAGGCGCTTGCGGGCGTGCATGCACGCACGGCTGAAGGGACCCTACAACCTAATAAACCTGGATAAAGCATCATGAAAATTCAGCATGCTCAACGAACGATGCCTCGCTTTCTGCCTGGATGGGGTCTGGTGGTTGTTTTTGCGCTGCTCGGTATGCAGCCCACCTTCGCGCAGGAGACCGTCAGCTTCCAGGGCCGCCTCACCGATGCCGATGGCGCGCCCGTCGCCGACGACACCTACACCGTCCGCTTCCAACTCTTCGAGACACCTACGGGCGGATCGGCTCAATGGGAAGAGTCGCACACTGTCACAACCCAAGATGGCGTCTTCTCCACGCTGCTCGGCACCGAGACGGTGCTTGACCCCGACGCTTTCGAGACGATGCCTTACCTCGCGCTCACCATTGATGGACAGGCACTAGCACCGCGCACGCTGCTCACGGCGGTGCCTTATGCGATGAAGAGCTTTCGGTTGAATGAGGAAGCCCTGGTGGCGGGTCAGAACGTGACGATCACACAGCGTGCGGATGGAGCCTTGCAGATCGGTGCAGCAGGTGGGGGCACAGGAGGCCTGTCGAGCGTGGCGACGGATGCGACGATAGCAGGCAACGGCACCTCGGGTAGTCCGCTGGGCTTGGCTGACGGGTCAGTGACGGGCGAGAAGCTCTCGAACAACGCGCTCGTAGCGGGGGTGAACGTGGACATCGTACGTCGAGGCAACGGCTCGCTAGAAATATCAGCGGCGAGCAGTGGCGGCGGCCTGACGCAGGTGGCGAGTGATGCGACGCTCTCGGGTGAGGGCACGGCGGGCAGTCCGCTGGGTCTGGCCGATGGCGCAGTGACGGAGATGAAGCTGGCCGATGGCTCGGTGACAGGAGCAAAGGCGGCGGTACCGCTGGTATTGACAGGATCAGAAGCGAGCGGGGTCATGCGCGTCGAGCATAGCAGCGGGGGCTTCGTCAACATCGGTGGTGATGGTCCAATGATCTATGCTGAAAACGCGAACGGTAACCTGGTCATGCTTGCGAGAAGCCAACAGAGTGTGTACGGTCAGCATAGTGGTAGTGGCAAGTCCGGTGAACTCGGTCTTCAACTGTACGCCGTCAGAGGAACACGTGACGGTAGTTTGTGGGGCGCACTTGGCACCAGCAGCCACGCGGGCTACTTCCAGGGCAATGTCCATGTTACCGGCAACCTGACGAAAGGCGGTGGTGCCTTCAAAATTGACCACCCACTCGATCCTGAGGGCAAGTACCTCTCGCATAGCTTCGTCGAGAGCCCGGACATGAAAAATGTCTACGACGGCAACGTCACCACCGATGCCAATGGCGAGGCCATCGTGACGCTGCCCGACTACTTCGAGACGCTCAACCGCGACTTCCGCTATCAACTCACGGCCATCGGGGCACCAGGGCCGAATCTCTACATCGCAGAGGAAATCTCAGGCAACACCTTCAAGATCGCAGGCGGTACATCGGGGATGAAGGTGTCGTGGCAGGTGACGGGCATCCGGCAGGACGCCTGGGCTGAGGAAAACCGCATTCTCGTTGAGGAAGACAAACCCGCTGAGGAGCGTGGCTACTACCTGTATCCGACGCTCTTCGGCCAGCCCCAAGAGCGTAGCGTCGAGTGGGCACGCGACCCTGATGGCATGCGCGAGCTAGAGGAGCGGTTTGCCCGCTTCAAAACCGAGCGGCACCCGCAGCCACAATAGCTCCTCTCGGTTTATCTGCTTTCTCCAATCTTAATAAGGCTATGAAACGTGTATCCATCACATCTGCTCTGCTCGCTCTTGCCCTGCTGCTCACCGCACAGCCCGCCTTCTCGCAGGAGACCTTCAGCTTCCAGGGCAAACTCACCACGCCTGATGGCACCCCCGTGGCCGACGGCTCCTACAGCATCCAGTTCCAACTCTTCGACACGCCCACGGGAGGCTCGCCGCGCTGGGCGGAGGGCCACAGCCTCACCACCTCGGGCGGCGTCTTCTCCGCTGTCCTCGGCACGGAGACTCCACTCGACCTCGATCTCTTCCACGAGATGCCCTACCTCGCGCTCACAGCCGATGGCGTGGCGATGGAGCTGCGTGTGCCGCTGACGGCGGTGCCCTACGCGATGAAGAGCTATCGGCTGGACGAGAAAGCCCTGCGCGCTGGTCAGAACGTCTCGATCACGCGGCTCACCGATGGCACTTTGCAGATCGGCGCGACCGGTGGCGGCGGGGGCACCGGGGGGCTTTCGAGCGTGGCGACGGATGCAACGATGGTGGGCAACGGCACCTCGGACGCTCCGCTGGGGCTGGCCGACGGCTCGGTGACGGGCGAGAAGCTCTCGAACAACGCGCTCGTAGCGGGGGTGAACGTGGACATCGTACGTCGAGGCAACGGCTCGCTAGAAATATCAGAGGCGAGCAGTGGCGGCGGCCTGACGCAGGTGG